>JAFTGG010000112.1 GCA_017458025.1 Oscillospiraceae bacterium
AATATCGCTAGTTCGGCAGCTCATTGATGCGCTCAAAGAATAAATGCGTCTCACCGTGAGACGCATTACCGAAAATCGCACACACCCCCATGACGGCAAAAGACGGCGCTTGTGACGTCTTTTTTGGTATGCTCCCCCTTTCGTTACAAACAACGACGGCGGACTTCGCCTGTCAAGGCTCGCCCCGGACGCGCAAGCGGACGGGACGGCTTGCCTTGGCCTTGACGGGTGAAGTTCGACGGCGTACACTCCGGCGAAAGGGAAGCATGCCGCTTCATAGCGCATCCTTAACCTTACGCCACGCCTCCCGCGCAAGCTCCGCCGCCTTTGCGATCTCTTCCTCGCGGGCGCTCCCTCTGGCGTTTGCCCAGCGTGCAAGCTGGTTGATGTTGTTTCCGATTGCCGACAGCTCACGGAGCAGGGCGGCGTATTCTTCGGGCGGGCGCGGCTTGATTTCTGTACCAGCGACGAGATTTCGGATAAATGGGTCTATGCCAAGTCCCGCGCGCTCGGCTTGCTTCTTGAGATGTTGGTATTCCTGTTCGGTCATCCACACGCTCATATGACGGTTGCGCTTTCTCATGGGCAGTGTCTCCATTTACGGGTCAAATGCGTCGCACGGTGAGACGCATTATTCGCGTACGGGGTCTTAGGGGGCGTTCGCCCCCTAACAAGTGGCATTTGTGTGCTACCAAATGCCATACTTGCTGTTACAGAAGCAATATTCCAGGCATTTGCGGCTTGGATAGGAAAACCTCTTTGCTGACAATCGTATCCATCAATCCATTCTCGTCCAGAAGTCGGTTGCGTTTGGGGATATAGGGGATTGATAGATTGATTGATATAACTGAACTCAGTCTGATTCTTCTCAGTATAGATTCCTGCCCCTTTCGGGCAGTCAAGAGGTTTGGAAACGGGCGGGCAAGAGGTCGATTTTTCCGACGTCTTGAGGTCGGCTTTTTCGTCCTTGTCCGCTTCGTCGGCAAAATTCTTGACATAAATTTTCGCGGGCTTGCCCTGTCCTTGCTTGACGCGCTCGATCAAGCCGAACTGCTCCAGCTCGTTGAATAACCGCGTAGCCTTGTTGTGACCGCAGGAAAGTGTTTCTTGTGCCTCTTGGAGCGTGTAGAAGATAAAAACGCGGTTGTTCTCGTCCTGCCAACCGCTCCGCAAGGAAAGCTCCATGCGGTCAAGCAAAAGGGTATAGAGCAGCTTTGCTTCGACGGACAGGGTTTGAAAACGCTTATCGCTGATCAGCGCCTGCGGGATGCGAAAGAAGCTGAATTGTCCGGCGTTGCCGCCGTGGTAGTAGTTATAATTCGACATTTGATGCTCCTCCTCGTAAAATTAAAACGGTCACGACAGATAATCGTGACCGTTTATTGTGTAAAATTGTTGCAGATATTGTTTCGTAAAGCGTTTTTTCAAAGGTTTCGGCTGTGTGCTAACAATCGCTACCATACGAATGGGGCTACACCTACGGCCCGCCGATGGCGGTCGCGCCGATCCCGCAGGTGCGCGCGGTGCTGAACTACGCCGTGAGCGTTATCGACCGGAGCAAGATCTTCCTCGGCGTACCGCTCTACGGTTATGATTGGCCCCTGCCCTACGTTCAGGGCGAGACGCGCGCGGACTCGCTTTCGCCGCAGCGCGCGGTCGAGCTGGCGCTGCGCTACCGCGCGGAAATCCGGTACGACGAACAGGCGCAGTCGCCGTATTTCTACTACACGGCGCGAAGCGGGCAGCAACACGTCGTCTGGTTCGAGGACGCGCGCAGCATCGAGGTAAAGCTGCGGCTTGTAAACGAATACGGCCTGCAAGGCGTGGGCTATTGGAACCTGATGCGCGCGATGCCCCAGAATTGGACGCTGCTCCACGCGCTGTACGAGGTGGAGGCCATGCTGTAAAAAATGCCCCGTTCCAAGTGGAACGGGGCATTTTATTCGCGGTTATTGGATCTCGATCCGTCTCGCGCTGGAGACCGTTTGCTGCTTCTTGGGCATCGTCAGCTTCAGCACGCCGTCGGCGTATTCGGCCTTGAGCCCGCCCTCCTCGATGCCGCTGATGTCAAAGCTGCGCTTGTAGCTGCCGTAGCTGCGCTCGCAGCGGAGGTAATTGCCTTCCTTGTCCTTCTCCTCGTGTTCGCTGTGGCGCTCGGCGCTGATGGTCATCGTGTCGCCGTCGAGGTCGATGTGAATGTCCTCTTTCTTGAAGCCCGGCAGATCGGCTTCGAGCAGATAGCTGTCGCCCTTGTCCTGAATGTCGGTCTTAAATTCCGCCAGCGCGTTGAAGCTGCGGTCGCCAAAGAAATTGTCGCCGAAGAAGGCGCGCTCGAAATTCTCCATCTCACGGAACGGATTGTAGGTGCTCACGCGGTTGTTGCGATGGTCAAAGGGTCTGAGTTCAAACATGATGCATTCTCCTTTCGGTATGTAGGCCGCTTGCGCGGTAGTTTATGGAACTGTCCCACGGGAGCTTCATTCCCCCTCGGAACAATGATAAGTATACCCATGACCTGTGAACAAAAATACATCTTTTTATGAACGGACTGTGAATTTTAGCACTCGACGCGAGAGAGTGCTAACACTAAAAATCTGACGCGTTTTGCGCCATCGGCGCAAAATTGGCAGCGCGGGTCGCCGCGACGCCTCTCGGATAAAATGATTTTTCTGTGGAAAATGCCGCGCGCATCTGTTATACTGTAGACAGATTGAAAGGAAAGAGGTTTTCACGCATGAAACGGAGCGCAGCGCTGCTGCTTGCAATTGTTTTGACCCTCGGCTTATTCGTAGGCTGCGCCTCGCGGCAGACGGGCGTGGCGGACGCGGCAGACACAACGGACGGCGCGGCGGAGGCGCAGTACCCCGCCGACACGCCCGATCCCGACGCGGCGGCGGCGCCCGAGGAGGAGCCTGAGCCGGAACCCGAGCCGTACGTCGACCCCTATGAGGCGGTGAAAAACTATTGGAAGCCGGAGCAGCTGACGCAGGAGTGGGGGCCGGAGCAGGTGGTGGAGCATCTGTTTTTCCACCCCATCATCGCCTATCCGCGCTACGCGTTCCATGACAGCGGCGCGTCGCAGGCGCAGCGCTATGGCCTCGACGATTGGATGGTCACGGTGGACGAATATAATAAGATAATCCAGAGCGTCTACGACCATGACTATATCCTCGTCGCGATGGAGGACGTGTGGAGCGAGTACACGGACGAGAACGGCGCGCAGCGCATGCGGCGCAACACGCTGATGCTGCCCGAGGGCAAAAAGCCGCTCGTCATCTCCTTCGACGACGTGAACTACTACGACTATATGCTCGCCGAGGGCTTCACGTCGAAGCTCGTCGTCGGCGACGACGGCGAGATCTGGGCGGAGTGTGTTGAGCCGTACACCGGCGAGGTGTTCCTCACCAAGGAGCTGGACGCGACGCCGATTTTGGATACGTTCGTCTACGAGCACCCCGATTTTTCGCTGGGCGGCGCGAAGGCGATCTTCTCGCTGACGGGCTATCAGGGCATCTTGGGGTATCGCACGCAGGACAACCTCAAGATCGCCGCGGACGCCCCTGAGCGCGCCGCGTTCGAGGAGTACCGCGCCGCCGAGATCGAGGCGGTCAAGCCGGTCATCGCGCGCCTCAAGGAGACGGGCTGGACCTTCGGCTCCCACACCTGGGGGCATATCCGCCTCTCGGACAAGCCGCTCCAGACCGTCATCACCGACACCGAGCGCTGGGCGGACGAGGTCGGCTCGCTGGTCGGCCCGACGAATATCCTGTTCTATCCCCACGGCGCGCGGCCCGACGGCGGCGACTGGAAGCAGACCGGCGAGCGGTTCAAGTACCTGCAGAGCCAGGGCTTCCGCGTGTTCGCCAGCGTCGGCATCAACTCGTTCAGCTACATCAAGGACGACATCTGCGCCGTCATCTGCGACCGTCTGCACCCCGACGGAACGACGCTGCGCGGCGGCTCCAGTGGCAAGACGCTGGATTGGTATATGCAGTTTTACGACGCGCGCGACATCATCGACCTGGACGTCCGCCCGCCGCTGGGCGTGACGTGGCAGCCGAAATC
This sequence comes from Oscillospiraceae bacterium, assembly GCA_017458025.1. Classification (GTDB taxonomy): domain Bacteria; phylum Bacillota; class Clostridia; order Oscillospirales; family Oscillospiraceae; genus Hominicoprocola. The sequence goes on from JAFTGG010000112.1 coordinate 4,066, forward strand.
ATAGTATCGTAAGAAGGAGGCGACCTCATGGCAACGGAGAAAGAGCTGATCGAAAAGGCGACCGCCATGCTCGATATGGCCTACAATCCCTATTCCCACTTCCCCGTGGGCGCGGCGCTGGAGTGCGAGGACGGCGCGGTCTACACCGGCTGCAACATCGAGAACGCGAGCTACGGCCTGACCATCTGCGCCGAGCGCTGCGCGGCGTTCAAGGCGGTCAGCGAGGGACACACGAAGTTCAAGCGCATCGTCAACGCGGGCCGCTGCGAGGACTACTGCTGGCCCTGCGGCGCGTGCCGCCAGGTGCTCAACGAGTTCGGCGGCGCGGCGATGGAGGTCGTCTGCCTCAACGGCGCGGGCGACGCGGTACGCACGACGCTCGGAGCGCTCATTCCCCATGCGGTGGACGCGGCGTGGCTGGGAGAACCGCAATAAGACGAAAAAAGCAGCCGTAAGGCTGCTATTTTGTTGCCTATGTAATACTGACACCTGATAAAAAAGCCTGCTTTTTTATAGCGCCGATAGGCGCGTCAGGCGTCGCATGAGACGGCATGACGCGCTTTGCGCGGCATAAGCGTGCGCAGCACGCGGGATTTCAAATCAGACCTTCTGATTTGAAATCAGTATAAGCCAAAGGATCAGCGCGATATGCGCGAATAAAATTGCCGGCAATCCATATTTAAAATACCAATGCCTCGTTTTGTGGCGGAACGCGCACATGCCGCACACCGCGCCGAGGCTGCCGCCGAGCAGCGCGAGCAGAAACAGCGTCTTTTCCGGCACGCGCCAGACGCCGCGCTTCGCGCGGCGCTTATCGGCGCCGAACGTGATGAACGCGGCGAGGTTGATCGCGGCGAGATACGCCGTCAGCGCGGCGGCGAGGCCGCGGGTCACGCTCGATCCCTCCATGCGCGTGGAGGGGTTTGCCATATCTTGCGGCTGCCGCGCAGCGGCGGGCAAAATGGCATCATTTTAATTTGCACAGAGCCGCCGCGGTCTTCGCCGCCAGCTCGGCGTTGTTGTAGACAAGGTGGATATTGCTCTCCAGCGAGCTGCCTTCGGTCAGGTCCTTGACCTTCGCGAGCAGGAACGGCGTCGTCGCCTTGCCGTGGACGCCCCGCTCGTTTGCCTCGCGGATCGCCTCGTCGATGGCGGCGTTGATGACCGCGGGGTCCATCGAAAAGCGCTCGGGGATCGGGTTCGCGACCAGCATGCCGCCGCGCAGGTTCAGCTCCTGCTTGACGTGGAACGCCCTGGCAAGCTCCTCCGGCGTGTCGAGGCGGTAGTCCACCTGAAAGCCGCTTTTGCGCGTGTAGAACGCGGGCAGCTCCTCGGTGCCGTAGCCGATGACGGTGACGCCCTTGGTTTCGAGGTATTCGAGCGTCAGCCCGAGGTCGAGGATCGACTTCGCGCCCGCGCAGATGACCATGACCGGCGTCTCGGCGAGCTCTTCGAGGTCGGCGGAAATATCCATCGTGACCTCCGCGCCGCGGTGTACGCCGCCGATGCCGCCGGTGGCGAAGATGCTGATGCCCGCCATAGCGGCGATCATCATGGTGGTCGTGACGGTGGTCGCGCCGTCCATGCCCTTGGCGACGAGCACGGGCAGGTCGCGGCGGGAGGCTTTGGGCACCTTGGCGCCGGTCTTGCCGAGATAATTGATTTCCTGCTCGCTCAGCCCCGCCTTGAGCCTGCCGCCGATGATGGCGACGGTCGCGGGCACCGCGCCGTTGTCCCGAATGATCTTTTCGACGGCGAGGGCGGTTTCCACGTTCTGGGGATAGGGCATGCCGTGGGAGATAATGGTGGATTCAAGCGCCACGACGGGCTTGCCGGCGGCAAGCGCCGCAGCGGCTTCGGGCGCGATATCGAGGTATTTGTTGAGGCTCATGGGAAAACTCCTTTTTCGGTTTCTGCGGTCTATTTTAGTGCACCCCGGAGAAAAAGTCAAACAACGTTCGCGGCGCGCAAAGAAATCCGCGAACAGCGGTTGATTTCCTGATACACATTTGCTATAATACTCAAAATTGTATTCGTATGCCCTGCTGTACGCATGGGCTGCGCCAATCAGACGAAAGAGGTCCGACATCATGGCAAATATCGTACTGCCCTTTGACACAACGCCGTATGACAAGCTGCCGATCAGCACGATGATCTACGAGCCGGTGTACAACGACGACGGGAGCCTCAGGGATTTCCGCCTCGTATACGGCAACAACATCTTCGCGCGCGACTGGAAGCTCATTTACCACAGCGACACCTTTGTGGGCGAATGCCTCAAGGAAAGCACGCTGATGGACGAGTATTCCCTCGGCATGCTGGAGCGCTTCCTGACGGAGAAGCCGCACTCCTTCTCCACCTATATGCCGATGGTCAACCTCCATCTGCACTTCGAGCCGATGGCCGGCCTGCTTCCGCCGCCGTACCACGGCGTGCTGATGACTATTCTGAACGACTACGAGGAAAAGGAGTCCCGCACCCACTTCCTGCGCAACATCAGCCAGATGAAGAACAACGCCGTGCTGATGCAGAAGCACGACGACGGGCGCCTGGAATCTGTTTATGTCTCCGAGACGTTCGCGCAGATGATGGAGTGCACGGTCGAGGAGGCCATGCGCCTGATGGACGGCATGGGCTTTTTCCACACGACGCACCCGGAGGACCGCCCGTTCGAGCGCTCCATGCTCAAGCGCCGCGTCACCGACGACGGCGGCAGCGACCTCACCATTCAGAAGATCACGGCGAAGAAGAACCGTATCTGGTGCAACGTGCACTACGCGTTCATCGACGATTTCGGCGAGCACTATGTCTACTGCACCTACACCGACGTGACGATGCTCAAGCAGTACGAGGAACGCCTGCGCAGCGTCTATACAAGCCTCGGCACCAACTTCTATCAGGTCGACGACCAGACGCTGGGCCTTTTCCGCGTCAACCTCACGAAAAACATCGTCGAGGAGGTCAAGGGCCGCGATCTGTTCGCGTCGGATTCGGCGCGCCTGCCGTACGCCGAGCTGATGGCCCGCCGCGCGGAGAACTATCCCATCGTCAGCGAGCGCGAGCGCCTGCTGCGCACCTTTGACCGCGAAAGGCTCTCCGCGCTCTATCTGGAGGGCAAGGTCACGGCGACCGAGGTGCTCTACTCCCGCCGCCGCGACGGGCACGACTGCTTTGTCGAGCTGTCCGCATCTCTGACGCGCCACCCGCTGACCGGCGACATGATCGCGTTCATGACCGAGCGCGAGTGCAACGCCGAAAAAGTGCGCGAGACGCTGATGAACAAGATCCTCGCGCAGCAGTTCGACATGGTCGCGTATCTGGTGGACGGCAACTACGGCGTCAGCATCGGCGACGCCGCGCGCATCACGAAGGGCAGCATCTTCCCGACCACGCGCTTCGGCTCTTATCAGCAATATCTCGACAATCAGGTGAAGCCCGCGCTCCACGGCACGCAGGAGTATTGCGACGCCGCGATGGAGGCGCTGAGCCTCGACACGATCGAGGTGCAGACGCGCATCAAGGAGCCCTATGTCGCCAATATCGCCATCGAGATCGACGGCGAGGTGTTCCACAAGCGCTTCGACTTCTACCTCGTCGACCCCGAGGCGCGGTTCTACATCGTGCTCAAGAGCGACACCACCGAGCTCCACCGCGAGCAGGCGGCGCGCAACGAGCAGTTGCGCCTCGCGCTGGCGGACGCGCAGCAGGCGAACGTCGCCAAGACGGCGTTCCTCAGCTCGATGTCTCACGAGATCCGCACGCCGATGAACGCCATCATCGGCCTCGACAACATCGCGCTCAAGGACCCCGAGCTGCCGGCGCGCACGCGCGAGCATCTGGAGAAGATCGGCGGCAGCGCGCGGCACCTGCTGGGGCTCATCAACGATATTCTCGACATGAGCCGCATCGAGTCCGGCCGCATGGTGCTCAAGAACGAGGAATTTTCGTTCAGCGGCATGCTGGAGCAGATCAACACGATGATCGGCGGACAGTGCCAGGACCGCGGGCTTGCCTACGACTGCCGCATCCTCGGTACCGTGAGCCAATATTACATCGGCGACGACATGAAGCTCAAGCAGGTGCTCATCAACATTCTCGGCAACGCGGTCAAGTTCACCCCCGCGCCCGGCACGGTGAGCTTTATCATCGAGCAGACGGCGCAGTTCGAGGACCAGTCGACGCTCCGCTTCGTCATTAAAGACACCGGCATCGGCATGGACAAGGAATATCTGCCGAAGATCTTCGAGGCGTTCACGCAGGAGGACGCGACGGCCACCAACCAATACGGCGGCAGCGGCCTCGGCATGGCGATCACGAAGAACATCGTCGAGATGATGAACGGCAACATCTCGGTCGACTCCGAAAAGGGCGTCGGCTCGACGTTCACCGTCAACGTGACGCTGCGTTCCTCCGACCGCACGGACAGCGAGAAGCACAGCGATATCCGCCCGCAGGACATGAACGTGCTCGTCATCGACGACGATCCCGTCGCCTGCGAGCACGCGAAGCTGGTGCTCGAGGAGATCGGCATCACCGCGGATACGGCGGGCGGCGGCGAGGAGGCGCTGGAGATGATTCGGGTGCGCCACGCGCGGCGCGAGGCGTACAACCTGATCCTCGTCGACCTCAAGATGCCGGGCATGAACGGCGTGGAGGTCGCGCGGAAGATCCGCGAGCTCTACAACGGCGAGAGCACGATCATCATTCTCACCGCCTACAATTGGTCGGACATCGAGGACGAGGCGATCCTCGCGGGCGTCGACAGCTTTATGTCGAAGCCGCTGTTCGCCTCGAACGTGCTCTATGAGTTTAAGCAGGCGATCGAGCGCAAACGCGCCAAGGAGGACGAGGCGGGCGAGAACAAGGCGGATCTGACGAACCGCCGGATTCTGCTCGCCGAGGACATGATGATCAACGCCGAGATCATGATCGAGCTGCTTGAGATGATGGACATGAAGGTCGAGCACGCCGAAAACGGCAAGATCGCGGTCGACCTGTTCTCCGGAAAGCCGGAGGGCTGGTTCGACGCGATCCTCATGGACATGCGCATGCCGGAGATGGACGGCCTGACCGCGACGCGGCATATCCGCGCGCTGGATCGTCCGGACGCGAAGAAGGTCCCGATCATCGCGCTGACGGCGAACGCCTTCGACGAGGACGTGCAGCGCTCTTTGCAGGCGGGCATGAACGCGCATCTGAGCAAGCCCGTCGAACCGGAGCGGCTCTACGACACGCTGAGCGAACTGATCCGCGACTGACGAATGGAGGAACGACATGGATAAAAACAATATTCAAATGGACCCGCTGCAAAAGCAGATGCTCGACGACGTGTTCGACGCGTTCCAGATGCTCGCCCCCGGCAGCATCGTCTCCCTGATGCATGTGGAGGGCGGCTTTACGCGCTACTCCCCCGCCGGAGTGGAGCTGCTCGGCCTGCCGGGGGAGTATATCCCCAACGGCGCGATGGACTGGAACGATTATCTCCACCCCGAGGACCGCAAGCGCTATATGGACGTGATGACGCCGCTGGCGCTGGGCGAGACCTTCAGCTACGACATCACTTATCGCGTACGGCTCAAGAGCGGGGAATACTGCAACTTCCGCGCCGTGGGCGCGACGCTGCGCAACGCCGAGGGCAAGCCGAGTCTCATCGGCGGCGCCCTGATCAACCAGGGCGTGACGGAGAACACCGACCCGATCACGGTGCTGCCCAATAAGTACGCGTTTTACGAGGCGCTGGGCGGACTGATGGAGCAGGAGCGGCCGGCGGTCGCGCTGCTGTGCGGCGTGAACAAGCTCTCGCGCATCAATCAGGATCACGGCTACAGCTACGGCAACCGCGTGCTGCAGGAAATGGCATGGCTCATTCAGGAGACGCTGGGCGAGCGCGGCAAGGTCTACCGCACGGACGACGCGACCTTCGCGGTCGTATCGGAGACGCTTTCCCGCGAGGAGCTCGCCGCGATCTACGACTCGATCAAGCTCAAGCTCCAGCGCGGCATTCGCGTGGAGGGCAACCGCCACAACCTGATGGCGAACGGCGGCATGATCTCCGTCGCCGGCGTACGTATGGACCCCGCGACGATCTACTCCTGCCTCGGCTACGCCTACCGCGAGTCCAAGCGGCACCGCCACGGCGAGCTGGTGGATTTCAACGGCGGCGTCAAATACGACGTGAACGAGTCGCTGGAGATGGTCAACGTCATTCGCGATTGCATCGTGGACGGCTGCAGGGGCTTTCTGCTGGACTATCAGCCGGTGGTGGACACCACGACCGGCCGGATCCTCGGCGCGGAGGCGCTGGTGCGCTGGGAGGGCGAGCCCTACGGCGAGGTGGAGCCGATGGAGTTTCTGCCCATTCTCGAAAACGATTTTGTGTTCGAGGAGCTGGGCGCATGGATCCTCCGCACGGCGATGCGGGACGGCCTGAAGTTCGTTGAGAAGGCGCCGAATTTCCTGCTGGGGGTCAACATTTCCGCCTCGCAGATCGAGGACGAGTATTTTATTGACAGCCTGTCGGAAATCATGCGCGAAACGGGCTTCCCCGCGGGGAACCTCAGCCTTGAGATCACCAAGGGCTGCCGCCTGCTGGATTTCGACCGGCTGCAGCAGGTCGTGACGCAGCTACACAAGCTCGGCGTCCGCGTCGGCATCGACGACTTCGGCACGGGCTTCGAGTCCATCGGCTTTTTGAAGCGCTTCGCCGCGGACTACATCAAGTTCGACCGCGAGCTTATCGCGGACATCGAGCAGGACAACGCCGACCGCCAAACGATGCTGCATCTCGCCGAATGTGCGGCGGCGCGCGGGACGCACGTCATCGCCAAGGGCGTAGAAACGGCGGGCATGCGCGACATTTTGAAAGACTGCCGGATCGGCAGCGCGCAGGGCAACCTGTATGCGGAGCCCCTCGCCTTTGACGCGGTCATGACGGAGTTTTTTGCGTAACACGGAACGGAGAGTAGCATCATGGCAAACGAAAAAGAGATCACTCAGCGCAAGCGCACCGTCCTCGTGGTCGAAGACAATGACATGAACCGCGAGATCCTCTGCGAGCTGCTTGCGGACGACTACGACGTGCTCGAAGCGGAGAACGGCAACGTCGGCCTCGAAGCGCTCGACAAGCACAGCGGCGAGATCGCGCTCGTCATGCTCGACGTGTATATGCCCGAGTGCGACGGCTTTGAATTTCTCGAACGCAAGCGGAAGGACCCGCGCTTTGACACGATACCGGTCATTATGATGACCGCGAGCAACACGGCCGACGACGAGATCCACTGTCTGGAGCTCGGCGCGAGCGACTTCATCACGAAGCCCTACAACGTCGAGATCATGAAAAACCGTATGAAGAGCGTGATCCGCCTGCGTGAATCCTCCTCGATGCTGGGCCGTCTGGAATCGGACAGCCTGACGGGGCTTTACAGCAAGGAGTTCTTCTACCACACGGCCGAGGAGCTGCTGCGCGCCAATCCCGACGAGCATTACGACGTCGTCTGCTCCGACGTGGAGAATTTCCGCGCGCTGAACGACCGCTACGGCACCGCGCAGTGCGACAGCTTCCTCCGCGCCATCGCCGAGGACCTGACCGAGCGCATCCCCGGCTTACTGTTCGGCGGGCGCATCGGCGCGGACGTGTTCGCGTTCCTGCTGCGCCATCACGAGGATAGCTGGGCCGGCATCCTGACGCCGGAGGGCGACGAGACGCGCTACGGCAAATTTGTCGTCAAGTACGGCATCTTCGCAGACGTGGATCACGCGCTGCCCGCCGCCGCGCTCTGCGACCGCGCGACGCTGGCGATCAAGAAGATCAAAAAGAAATTCGGCGCGCGCGTCGCCTTCTACGACGACGAGATGCGCGATATGCAGTTGCGCGAGCGGCAGATCGAGGAGAACATGGAGACCGCGCTCGCGGAAGGGCAGTTCGTCGTCTACTACCAGCCCAAGCACGACCTGCACACCGACACGACCGGCGGCGCGGAGGCGCTCGTGCGCTGGATTAGCCCCGAGCTGGGCTTCGTCAGCCCCGGGCAGTTTATTCCGCTGTTCGAGCGCAACGGCTTTATCACCAACCTCGACTTCTTCATCTGGGAGGAGGTCTGCAAGGAGATCCAGCACTGCGTCTGGGAGGGCCTGCCCGTCGTGCCGGTGTCGATCAACGCGTCCCGCATGGACTTCGAGGTGCCGAACCTCGCCGGCGAGATCGCGGCGCTCGCGGACAAGTACGGCGTCGACCACTCGCTGCTCCACGTCGAGCTGACCGAGTCGATGTACACCGACAACCCGGGCCAGATCGAGCGCACGCTCAAGGAGCTGCACGACAACGGCTTCCATATCGAGCTGGACGACTTCGGCTCCGGCTATTCGAGCCTGACGAGCCTCAACACCCTGACGCTCGACGTGATGAAGGTCGATATGAGCCTGATCCGTCAGGCGTCGGCGACCGGCGATTTCAGTATTCTGCGTTTCTGCTCGCTGCTCGCGGACAACCTGCGCCTCAAGACCGTCGTCGAGGGCGTGGAGACCGCGGAGCAGGTCGCGGCGCTGAAGGTGCTCGGCTGCGATTACATTCAGGGCTATTACTTCTCCAAGCCGCTGCCGGCGAAGGAGTTTGAAGAATATCTGACCGTCCACAGCGGTCAGGAGAGCGCGTAAACGCGGGGAGGAGCCATTATGACAGTTCAAGAGTTATACGACAGCATCGGCGGGAACTACGACAGCGCCAAGCGCATTTTGCAGATGGATAAGCTGATCGGCAAATTCGTCCTCAAGTTCCTCGACGACAAGTCCTGCGAAAAGCTGCTGAGCGCGTGGGAGGCAAAGGACGGCTCCGGCGTCTTTGACGGCGCCCACGCCATCAAGGGCGTCTGCGCCAATCTGGGGCTCAACGGGCTTTCGGAGCAGGCGAGCGCCATCGCCGAGGAGTTCCGCCCAGGCAACGCGCGCACGATGGACGACGCCGAGGTCGACCGCCTTGTCGCGGAGCTGAAGGCAACCTACGACAAGACCATCGCGGGCATCAGCGCTTTCGCCGCGGAGCAGTAATACGAAACACTGTTAAAAGCATGAGGCGCCGCGGCCGCCCGCCTTCTTTATCAGCAAGACCCTCCTTTGCGCGCGACGGCGCGAAGGAGGGTTTGTCGCGCGGCTTCACCCCTTGACAACCTCGCCGCGGATACATATAATACTCAAATAGTCAAAATAGCGCTATTATGTGCTTTAAGAAAGGACATGTGCCATGAAAAAAGAGTACAAGATGAGCGAAGAACGCCATCAGGAACTCAAACAGGAACTGACCTACCTCAAAACCGTCCGCGAAAAGGAAGTCGCCGAGCTGATTAAAGAAGCCCGCGGCTTCGGCGACCTCTCCGAAAACAGCGAGTACGACGAGGCGAAAAACGAGCAGGGCAAGCTCTATTCCCGCATCGCCGAGATCGAGGATATTCTGCTCCACGCCGTCATCATCACCGACAGCGAGGACCACGGCAACGCCGTCACCATCGGCTGCCGCGTCACCGTCGCCGAGGTCAAGAACGGCAAGGCCGGCAAGAACCTGCCCGAATACAAGGTCGTCGGTTCGCAGGAAGCCGATCCGATGAACCGCGCCATCAGCGAGGATTCGCCGTTCGGTCACGCGCTCATGGGCGCGAAAGAGGGCGACGAGGTCGTCGTTGAGGCGCCCGTCGGCGAGATTCACTACAAGATCGTCAAGATCGAGCGATAAGAGGGATATCATGGCAGAAGAAAAGAACAGCAACGCGCCGCGGGAACAGGACGTCAGCGAGATCCTCAAGGTCCGCCGCGACAAGCTCAAGGCGCTGCAGGACGCGGGCAGGGACCCGTTCACCGTGACGAAGTTCGACGTCACGCATCACACGCAGGAGATCAAGGACAACTTCGACGCGCTCGAGGGCAAGCCGGTCTCCGTGGCGGGCCGCCTCATGTCGAAGCGCGGCATGGGCAAGGTCAGCTTCTGCGATATGCAGGACAGGACCGGCCGTATCCAGCTTTACGCCCGCAAGGACGAGATGGACGAGGGCGTCTACAACGACTTTAAGAAGTACGACATCGGCGACATCGTCGGCGTGAACGGCGAGGTGTTCCGCACCCAGCGCGGCGAGATGAGCGTCCGCTGCAAGGAGGTCACGCTGCTGAGCAAGTCGCTCCAGCCGCTGCCGGAGAAGTTCCACGGCCTGACCGACAAGGAGCTGCGCTACCGCCAGCGCTACGTCGATCTGATCGTCAACCCCGAGAGCAAGCGCAACTTTGAGATCCGCAGCAAGTTCGTGTCGTATCTGCGCCGCTATCTCGACAGCCTCGGCTTTATGGAGGTCGAGACGCCGGTGCTCAGCCCCATCGCGGGCGGCGCGACGGCGCGCCCGTTCATCACGCACCACAACGCGCTGGACATCGACATGTATATGCGCATCGCGACGGAGCTGCATTTGAAGCGCCTGATCGTCGGCGGCATGGAGCGCGTCTACGAGGTGGGCCGCATCTTCCGCAACGAGGGCATGGATACCAAGCACAACCCCGAGTTCACGACCTGCGAGCTGTATCAGGCGTACACGAACCTGGGCGGCATGATGGATATTCTTGAGAACATCCTCTCCGGCGCGGCGAAGGAAATTCATGACAGCTACAAGGTGACGTGGCTCGGCCACGAGGTCGACCTGACGCCCGGCTTCCGCCGCCTGACGATGGCGGACGCCGTGAAGGAATACGCCGGCGCGGACTTCATGGCCTGCGAGGGCGACGCCGAGGCGGGCGTCGCGCTGGCGAAGGCGGCGGGCGTCGACATGGACGGCGTGGACAAGACCTGGGGCAACGCGCTCTACGAGACCTTCGACCAGAAGGTCGAGGAGAAGCTGGCCCAGCCGACGTTCATCACGATGTACCCCGTCGAGGTTTCCCCGCTCGCCAAGCGCAGCCCCGCCGATCCCTATCTCACCGAGCGCTATGAGCTGTTTATTTGCGGCTGCGAGATGGGCAACGCGTTCAGCGAGCTGAACGACCCCATCGACCAGTACGAACGCTTCAAGGCGCAGGCCGCCAAGCGCGCCAACGGCGACGAGGAGGCCGACATGATGGACGAGGATTTCGTTCTCGCGCTGGAGTACGGCATGCCGCCGACGGGCGGCCTCGGCTTCGGCATCGACCGCTGCGCGATGATGCTCTGCGGCACGGACTCGATCCGCGACGTGATTTTGTTCCCGACCATGAAGCCGCTGGAGTGAATACTTGTTTGTTTTAAATGTGTTAGTTTTTTAAACAACAAAGAAAGAGTCGGAGCGTAAAATGGGTGAGTGGAAAGTTATAGAGCCTGCAGTAAACAGCTGCGCTGAATTTTACGAGATTGCCAGCGATTTTGGGGATCCGTTGGAACTGTTTCGCGAGGCAATATCCAACGCATATGACTGGGGTGCAACCTATATTTCATTGAGCATCGCAATGGAAAGAATCAATGGTCGTGATGCTATGGTGCTTGAGCTGCTTGATGACGGGTCTGGCATGGATAGAAATACCCTTGAACAAAACTTTTGGGCGCTCGGTAACTCGGCATCGAAGACTGACAGTGAAAAAATTGGCGAAAAGGGACACGGGACAAAAATTTATCTAAATTCTGAAAAAGTGTATGTGCGTACCACCAAAGATGGACACACCTATGAGTCCGTATGCGATCACCCTCTGGCGGATTTGTCGAAAGGACAGCTACACTCACCTAAAACACGAGAAATAGACAATCAATATCCCAACGGTACATTGATTCGCATAGAGGGATATAATGGGAATGAGACAATGCTCTTTCGACATGAAGTGATTAAAGATTATATATATTGGTTTACAAAACTTGGCTCTTTTGAAAAAGAGGTGCACCCGGAACATACACGAGATTTCTGTGTTAAATTGCGGGGAAT
>JAFTGG010000113.1 GCA_017458025.1 Oscillospiraceae bacterium
CTGATACTGCTATCGAATAAAAAGCGTAAGCTTTTTATTCGATAGATGCCGCCGTCGGCGGCATACGGTTGCTGACGCAGCCGGCGTCTCATGCGAACTTATTTAAAAAGATACCATCAATAGAATTTTTTTAAATGAGTTCGGTATGAGCCAAAAACCTTCCGTTTCGGCGGAAGGATTTTCTTGACAAACTATACAATGCGTCATATAGTATTATGCAAAGGGGGGTATTTGATGGATATGCAGCTCAAGCGCGGGCTGCTGGACGTATGCGTGCTCGCGGCAATCAAGGACGAAGACTCCTACGGCTATCAGATCATCAAGGATATGAAGCCTTATGTGGAGATATCCGAATCGACGCTCTACCCGATCCTGCGGCGTATGGAGGCGGCGGGCTGCCTCGCCGTGCGCGATGTGCCGCACAACGGACGGCTGCGGAAGTATTACCACATTCTGCCCGCGGGGCTCGCGCGCATCGAGCAGTTTGCGCGGGAATGGCGGGAGATCGTGTCAATCTATCAATTCATCACAAGGGAGGGTGAGGCGCATGAATAAGGAAGCGTTCCTGCTCGCGCTCTACGACGAGCTGAGCGGCCTGCCGGTCGAGGACAAAGAGCGCTCGGTCGCGTATTATCGTGAAATGATCGACGACCGCGTCGAGGAGGGGCTCAGCGAGGAGGAGGCGGTCGCGGCGCTGGGGCCGATGGACGAGATCGTGCGGGAGATCGTGGGAGAGATGCCGCTCTCCGCGATCGTGCGCAATCGGGTCGCGCCGCAGAGGAGCCTGCGCGCGTGGGAGATCGCGCTGCTCGTGTTGGGAAGCCCGCTCTGGCTGCCGTTGGCGCTGACGGCGTTTATCTTGCTGCTGGCGGTGTACATCGTGATCTGGGCGGCGATCGTTTCCCTGTTCGCGGCGCTGATTACACTCGCGGCCGGAGGCGTCGTGCTGGTGGCGCACGGCGTCGTGAACAGCGGCGCCATCGGCGTCTGGGGGATGCTGATGGCGCTTGGCATGGGGGTGGCGCTGCTCGGCGCGACGCTGCTGCTTTGGAGTCCGGCGACGGCGCTGGTCAAGGCGCTTGCGCGGCTGACCGGACGCTTCTGGGGCTGGATCAAACGGCAATTCGTGAAAAGGGGAGGCGAGAAGCGATGAAACGGTCGGCCATGCTGGGGCTCGCGCTGCTGATCGCGGGCGCGCTGGCGTTTTCCGTGGGCTATTTCGGCGGCGGGCGCGACCTTGGCGCGCTCAACGGCAGCCTCGGCCCCGTCGGCGTCAGCGCCGGACGCGGCGCGGGCTATGCCGAGCGGGAATACAGCGTTTTCATGACAGGTATCACGAGGATCGTTCTGGACGAGAGCAACGCGGACGTGACGGTCATCACCACGGGCGAAGCCGGCCCCGCCGCCTCCGGCAGCGACATTGTCGTGACGTATCAGGACAGCGCGGACAGCGCGCTGGAGATCACGAACAGGGACGGCGTGCTGACCATCAAGCGCCGCGACCGCGTCGGGTTCTTTTTCTTCCGGCTCGGGGGCGACGACCTGCATACGGAGCTGCGGATTCCGCGCGATTTGGAGGCCGAACTCTCCGTGGAGTCGGACAACGGCAGCGTCACCGCGGATGGCCTATATCTCAAGGGCGATGCGACGTTTTCCGGCGACAACGGGGCGATCTCTGTAAAAAATACCCGCGTCAACGGCCTGACGCTGGACAGCGACAACGGGAAGCTTGAGGCGTCGAACGTCGCGTGCGCTTCGTTTGAGGCGGAGGCGAGCAACGGCAGGGTGACGCTGAGCGATATTTCCGCGGAAACGGCGCTGTACGTCAAAACGAGCAACGGCGCGATCACCGTGGACAACGTCTCCGCGGGAAAAAGCATCGAATTGCGCAGCAGCAACGGCAGTATCAGGGGGACGCTCTCAGGCAGCGGCGGCGACTATCGCATCGAGTCCAAAACGACCAACGGCGCGAACAACCTGCCGAACGGCTGGGGCAGAGGGGACACCCTGCTGACGGTCGAGACCACCAACGGCGCCATCGCTCTCCAATTCGCGGAGGACTGATACTGTATCTAATACGATTCTGCAATGAAAATAAGATATTTTCATTGCAACCGCTGTGCTACGCACAGCGGCGCGTCTCATACGAAATGCAACGCGCCTTGCGGCGCTATAAAAAGTAGAATACTTTTACTTTTTCATGCATTTCAGCATAAAAACTCCCACTGCGATCGCAGCGGGAGTTTTTAGCTTATTCCAATTCAAACGCGCCCGTGTAGAGCTGGTAGTAGGTGCCCTTTGCGGCGATCAGCTCGTCGTGCGGGCCGCGCTCGATGATGCGGCCGTGGTCCAGCACCATGATGACGTCCGAGTTCATAACCGTGCTCAGCCGGTGCGCGATGACGAACACCGTGCGGCCCTCCATCAGGTGGTCCATGCCGCGCTGGACGATCGCCTCGGTGCGCGTGTCGATGGAGCTCGTCGCCTCGTCGAGGATCATCACCGGCGGGTCGGCGACCGCGGCGCGCGCGATAGCGAGTAGCTGGCGCTGACCCTGCGAGAGGTTCGCGCCGTTGTTGGCAAGCTGCGTATTGTAGCCATCCGGCAGGCGTGTGATAAAGTCGTCCGCGCCGGCGAGCTGCGCCGCGCGGCGGCACTCGTCGTCCGTCGCGTCGAGCTTGCCGTAGCGAATATTGTCCATCACCGTGCCCGTGAACAGGTTCGTCTCCTGCAAAACAAGCCCGAGCGAGCGGCGCAGATCTTTCTTTTTGATCTTGTTGACGTTGATGCCGTCGTAGCGGATCTTGCCGTCCTCAATGTCGTAGAAGCGGTTGATGAGGTTGGTGATGGTCGTCTTGCCCGCGCCCGTCGCGCCGACGAAGGCGACCTTCTGGCCCGGCTCCGCAAACACGCTCACATCGGTCAACACCTGCTTGCCCTCGACGTAGGAGAAGTCCACGTCCACGAGCCGCACGTCGCCCTTCAGCTCAGTGTAGGTGAGGGTGCCGTCGCCGTGCGGGTGCTTCCATGCCCAATGGCCCGTGCGGCGGTCGACCTCGGTGACCGTGCCGTCCGGCGCGATCTCGGCGTTGACAAGCGTGACGTAGCCGTTGTCGGCTTCCGGCGCCTCGTCCATCAGCTCGAACACGCGCTGCGCGCCCGCCATGCCCATGACGACCACGTTGACCTGCTGCGTGAGCTGGTTGAGGTTGCCGGTGAACTGCTTGGTCATGTTGAGGAACGCGACCAAAATCGAGATATCGAGCGCCATGCCGGAGATGCTCGGGTTCGGCAGCCCCGCGAGCAGATATGCGCCGCCGAGCACCGCGATCAGCACATAAAGGATATTGCCGATGTTCATAATGATGGGGCCGAGGGTGTTCGCGTAGGCGTGCGCGCGCCGCGCGTTTTCGCACAGCGCCTCGTTGAGCTTGTCGAAGTCCTCCGCGGACTGCGCTTCATGATTGAAGACCTTGACGACCTTTTGACCCGCCATCATCTCCTGAATGAAGCCCTCGGTCACGGCGACGGACTTCTGCTGCGCGACGAAGAATTTCGCGCTGCCGCCGCCGAGTTTGCCGGACACCAGCATCATCGCCGCCACGCCGAGCAGGATCATGAGCGTCAGCGGCACGCTGAACCACAGCATGATGCAGAATACGACCAGCACGATGGAGCCGGAGCGCAGCAGCGCCGGGATCGACTGCGACACCAGCTCGCGCAGCGTGTCGATGTCGTTGGTGTAGTGGCTCATGATGTCGCCGTGCTTGTGCGTGTCGAAGTAGCGGATCGGGAGATCCTGCATGCCGTCGAACATCGCGCGGCGCAGCTTGGAGAGGAAGCCCTGCGTCAAAATCGCGCTGAGCTGCGTCTGGAGCAGCACGGCGATGAGCGAGAGGACGTAAAGCACGATGAGCGGCGTGATCTGGCGGACGACGAGTTCTTTTGCCGCCGTCCAATCGCCGCTCGCGGTCCACTCGCCGATGATGGCGATGACCCGCTGCGTAAAAAGCGCGGGAATGGCGCTGACCGCCGAGGAAAAGACAGTCAGGAGGCACACGGCGGGAAAGAGGCGCGGATAGAACCGCGTCACCAGCTTGATCGTGCGCTTGACGGCGGCGAAGTTGAACTGCGGACGCCCGCGCTTGTTGAGCTGGGTGTCGGCGGTGTATCTGGGATTAGCTCTCGGCACGTTCTTCGCCTCCCTTCGGCTCCGCCGCGTTTCTGGTCTGCTGTTCGTAGGTTTCGCGGTAGATTTCGCTTTGCGCCATCAGCTCGGCGTGGGTACCGGACTCGACGATGCGTCCGCCGTCCATCACGAGGATCAGATCGGCGTCCTCCACGGACGCGACGCGCTGGGCGATGATGAGCTTCGTCGTCTCGGGGATATAGTCGCGGAAGCCCTGACGGATCAACGCGTCGGTGCGCGTGTCCACCGCGCTGGTGGAGTCGTCGAGGATCAGGATCTTCGGCTTCTTTAAAAGCGCGCGGGCGATGCACAACCGCTGCTTCTGCCCGCCGGACACGTTCGTGCCGCCCTGCTCGATCTTCGTCTCGTAGCCGTCGGGGAACGCGCGGATAAAATCGTCCGCCTGCGCCAGAGCGCATGCCTCTGCCAATTCCTCGTCGGTGGCGTCGGGATTGCCCCAGCGCAGGTTGTCGGCGATCGTGCCGGAGAACAGCTCGTTCTTTTGCAGCACCATCGCGACGCCGTCGCGCAGCGCCTTGAGCTCATAATCGCGCACGTCCACGCCGCCGACCCTGACCGTGCCCTCGGTCGCGTCATAGAGCCGCGGAATGAGCTGTACGAGCGTCGATTTGCCGACGCCGGTGCCGCCGAGGATGCCGACGGTCATTCCCGAGGAAATATGCAGGTCGACGTCGTCGAGCGCGCAGCGCTCCGCCTTGGCGGAGTATTTGAAGCGCACGCCGGTAAAGTCGATGGAGCCGTCTTTGATCTCGGTCACGGCATCGGTTTCCGGCTCGCGGAGCGCGGGCGTTTCGTCCAGCACCTCGACGATGCGCTTGCCGCTCTCGGCGGACATCGTCAGCATGACGTAGATCATCGAGAGCATCATCAGCGACATGAGGATCTGCATACCGTAGGTAATCATCGCGGAGATCTGGCCCACGTCGATGAGCGCGCCGCGCGACGAAATGACGAGGCGCGAGCCGACGAGCAGCACGAACACCATGTTGAAGTAGATGCACATCTGCATGAGCGGCATATTGAGCGCGACAATGCGCTCGGCGCGGGTAAAGTCGTCGCGGATATTGTCGGACGCGGCGCCGAACTTCTCCTTTTCATAATCCTCGCGCGCGAAGCCCTTGACCACGCGCATCGCGCGGACGTTCTCCTCGATGGACTCGTTGAGCTTGTCATACTTCTTGAACACCGCGCGGAACGCGGGCAGCGCCTTGCGTCCGATGAGAATGAGGCCGAACGCCAGCACGGGAATGATGACGACGAAGCTCATCGCGAGCATGCCGCCCATGCGGTACGCCATGATGATGGAGAAAATGAGCATCAGCGGCGAGCGAATGGCGATGCGGATCATCATCATAAACGCCATCTGCACGTTGTTGACGTCGGTGGTCATGCGCGTTACAAGCGACGAGGACGAGAACTTGTCGATGTTCTCGAACGAGAACTCCTGCACCTTGTGGAACACGTCGTGGCGCACGTTCTTGGCGAAGCCCGTCGCAGCCCTCGCCGACGTAAAGCCCGCCATGCCGCCGCAGGCAAGGGAGACGAGCGCCATCGCGACGAGGACGCCGCCGAGGCGCAGCACCTCGGGCATGTCGATGCCCGCCTTGATCTCGTTGACAAGGTTCGCGGTCGTAAAGGGAATGAGCGCCTCGATAACCGCCTCGCCGACAATGAACAGCAGCGTCAGCAGCGCGGGCGATCTATATTCGCGTACGCATTTTGCAAGTCTTTTGAGCATACGCCGCCTCCTTTCGGTTGGATCAAATCATACAAGAGAACAGTATATATACTTCATATAAAAAATCAAGGAATAAATTGTAAACAATTCATTCCTTGATTTTCGCGATGCTGCCGAGCTTATTTTGCAGCCGGTTGCGCTCGTTATACCGCTCGATGAGCTTGCCGATCTCGCCCTCGGCGGCTTGGACCTCGGCGTGGAACGCGGCGGCAGAAATGCGCTGCGCGCCGTGGCCGAGGATAATGACCTGCTCCAGATTGTCGCTCGTCGCGACGCGGACGCGGCGCTCCTTGCGCAGCTCGTAGGTCGCGCGCTCGATATACGCGTCGGCGGTCTGCGCCTCTTTGGTGTAGACGACCTTCACGCCGTCCACCGTTTCCACCGAGCCGGGGTTGCCCTTGACCTTGTACGCGTCAAACACGAGAATGACCACGCATTTGCGAAAGCCCTGATAGTTGGACAGCACGCTCGTGAGCGCGGCGCGCGCGGCGGCGATGTCCTGCGCGGCGAGGCGGTTCAGCTCGTCCCACGCGAAGATGACGTTGTAGCCGTCGACGAGCAGGTATTCCGTGCCGCCGAGCTGCAAGTCGACGTTGTATTTGCGGTCGTCGAGCGATTTGCGCGCGGGAGATTTCGCCGGCTCGAACGCTTTGCGCTCGACTTTGCCGTAGGTACGCTCGAAGATGCTTTGCAGCTCCTTGTCGTCCTCGTAGGAACCGGCTTCCCGCCGCTGCCGCGGCGCGGGCGCTTCCTCGGGGGGCGGCGCGCCGAAGCGGACGCCGCTGTCGCAGTGCATCATTGCGCCTGCCTCGTTCCACGGCACGGTGATGCTGCCGCCGTGGTCGCAGAACACCGACGACGCGGGGTTCTCCGCGTCGCGCTCCGCGTCGTAGCCGACGGCGGCGATCACCGCGTCCGCGTTGCCGCATGGCTCATAGCCGCGCAAGGTACAACTCAGCCGCCCCGCGCCGCGCGTGTAGACCGCGAGCGCCTGCGCGTAATCGCGGAGGCCCGCGACGGGCGCATAGCCCGTCAGCAGCGTGTGGTCGCCTTCGGTCTCGGGCGCGTCCACTGTGCCGCCCATGCCCTGCATATCGGTCATCGCGCGTCCGACGTTCTCGGGCGGGACTTCCATGCGGAAGTCATAGTAGGGTTCGAGCAGTACGCTTTCCGCCTGCATCAAGCCCTGCCGGATCGCGCGGTACGTCGCCTGCCGGAAGTCGCCGCCCTCGGTGTGCTTGAGGTGTGCGCGGCCGGCGACCAGCGTGAGCTTCACATCGGTCAGCGGCGAGCCGGTCAGCACGCCGGGGTGCTCGCGCTCAAAGATGTGCGTGAAGATCAGCCGCTGCCAATTGAGCGCCAAGTCGTCGGTGGACACCGCGGACGCGGCGCGCACGCCGCTGCCGCGCTCCCCCGGCTCCATGAGCAATTGCACTTCCGCGTAGTGCCGCAGCGGCTCGAAGTGGCCCATGCCCAGCACCGGCGCGGCGATGGTCTCGCGATAGACGATATTGCCCGTCCCGAACGCAACGTCCCAGCCGAAGCGGTCCGCTATCAGCCGCTGCAAAATTTCCAACTGGATCGGCCCCATGAGCCGCACATGGATCTCCCGCAGATGCTCGTCCCAGACGAGCTGTAGCATCGGGTCCTCGTCCTCCAGCTCGCGCAGCCTCGGCAGCGCGGCATGCGGATCGACGCCCTCGGGGAGCAGCAGCCGGTAGGTCAGCACCGGCTCCAGCAGCGGCTGCTCCGCCTCCGCTGCCGCGCCGAGCGCCTGTCCCGGGCGCGTGCGCGTCAGGCCGGTGACGGCGGCGACCATGCCCGCTGTCAGCGTGTCGGCGGGCGTAAACCTCTCGCCGGAGTAGAGGCGTAGCTGGTCGGCCTTTTCCTCGCAGGCTTCGCCGTTCACGGCATAGGAGAGCGGCTGCTTCGCGCGGAGCGTGCCGCCGGTGACGCGCAGCCATGTGAGCCGCGCCCCTTGCGCGTCTCGGCTGATCTTGAACACCCTTGCGCCGAACGCGCCGCCGTCCTCCGCGGCGGGCGCGTAGGCCGCCAACGCGTCGAGAAACGCGTCCACGCCGCGGAGCTTCAGCGCGGAGCCGAAGAACACAGGGAACAGCTTTCGGCCGCGAATGAGCTTTGTCAGCGCCGCGTCGTCGAGGCCGCCGCTTTCCAAAAACCGCTCCAACGCCGATTCGTCGCACATGGCGGCGTTTTCGTCACGGTCGGGAGAGGCGAAGTCGACGCAGCCGGGCAGCGTTTCGGCGAGCTGCGCCATGAGCGCCGCGCGGTCCGCGCCGGCGAGGTCCATCTTGTTGACGAACACGAACGTCGGGATATGATACCGCTCCAACAGCCGCAGCAGCGTGCGCGTGTGGCTCTGTACGCCGTCGGCGCCGCTGATGACGAGAATGGCGCAGTCCAGCACGGACAGCGCGCGCTCCATCTCGGCGGAGAAGTCGACATGCCCTGGCGTATCCAGCAGCGTAAAGTGAGTATCCTTTACGGAAAACAGCGCTGTTTTACCGAAGATGGTAATGCCGCGCCCGCGCTCTAAGGCGTCGGTGTCGAGGAAGGCGTCGCCGTGGTCGACGCGTCCGAGCGTGCGCTTCGCGCCGGCGGAGTAGAGCAGCGCTTCGGAGAGCGTCGTTTTTCCCGCGTCGACGTGCGCGAGAATGCCGACGACGATGTGCCTGCCCATGACTCCGCCTCCTCTCAAAAAGTCTGGGATATATTATAGAGGAGCGGAGAGCGCATTTCAACTGAAATTTCTCTCTTGCCGCGCGAGACACTCTGTGGTAAACTTAATAAAAAATGCGGGTATGGCGGAATTGGCAGACGCGCCGGATTTAGGTTCCGGTGGGCGACCGTGCAGGTTCGAGTCCTGTTACCCGCACCATGTTGAACGGGCCCCGCTTTTCAAGCGTTTTTGCTGAAAAGCGGGGCTCTAGTCTTGTCAAAGCCGCATGATTGCAGGGCTTCAGATCGTCAACGATCTCGCTTAGCCACGGGTCCGCATTGACTGCTTGATTGAGCTTATTGTATTCTGCCCACATGCCGGCTGCATTCGGGTCGCTGGCGAAGACCGTGAAGCATACGTCAGGCGTATCCGCTCGGGAGGCCGCGGCGCAGAGCAGCGTCCGGATACGCCCGCAGGAGCGGTAAAACGTCTCACAGCCCCACGGCTGGCCGGGCAGATAAACATTTTGCATGTCGATGATGAGAATCAGATCGTGGGCGCGCAATCAAATCAACTCCTTCAAAGAATCGACGGGGCGTTGGCAGCTTCCGTTTCTGCACAGATAATACAGGGCGCCCGTGCTTGGAACGGGATAATCCGCGGTAAAGGGCGCGATCGCCGCGAGCCGCTCCGCGTTTGAAGCGGTCTTGACCAGAACGGCAAGACCGCTTTGCGCGTTTTTCCGCAGAAAAGGGAGCAGCTCTTTTGGGATATCCCGGGACGCGCATATCAGTTCGCCGTTGGGCCAAAGCTCCTCGGTAAAGGAGAGAAGCGCGAAGGCGTGCCCCGTCGGATTGTCCCGCGCGACGCCGGAAAGGTACCCGAATTGCAGCGCCGCCGCGTCCCGCCAACGCTGTTCGCCGGCGAGCCTTCCCAATCGGGACAGGACCAGCGACGCGACGGCGTTGCCCGAGGGCGTCGCGCCGTCGTAGGCGTCCTTTTTGCGCGTGAGCAGCCGCTCGCCGTCGGAAGCGTAGGGATAGAAGCCGCCGCGGTCCGCGTCAAAAAACAGGTCCAGAAGGAACGACGCCAGACGACAGGCGTCCTCGAGATATGAAATATCAAAGGTCGCGGCGTACAGCTCCAGCAGTCCCCAGGCGCAAAAAGCATAGTCGTCCAGCTTGCCGCGATGTGCGGACTCTCCGTCGCGCCAGCGGGAAAAAAGCTGTCCCCGCGCGTCGACCATACACCGCCGTATAAAGCCGACCGCCCCTGCCGCCGCCTGCGTATAGCGCGGCTCGTCGAACACAAGCCCCGCGCGGGCAAGCGCGGCGATCATCAGGCCGTTCCACGCGGCGAGCACCTTGTCGTCGCGGGAGAGGACAGTCCGTTTTCCGCGATATTCATATACCTTATGGATCAATGCGTCGGCCGGCAAGGTATTCCAATCCGAAGCGCCGATGAGGTTGAGGATATTTTTTCCGTGGAAATTGCCCTCAGCCGAGACGCCAAAGCGCCTGCAAAATGCCTCCGCGTCGTCTCCCAACAGCCGAGACAGCTCCGCCGCCGTAAAGACATAATATTTTCCCTCGACACCTTCGCTGTCCGCGTCTTGCCCGCAATAAAAGCCGCCGGAGGGGTCGGACAGTTCGCGCAGCACATAGTCCAGCGTTTTCTGCGCGGCATAGCGCTGCCAAGGTTGGCCGCGTTTGCGCCATGCCTCCGTATAAGCGAGGGCAAGCAGCGCGTTGTCGTAGAGCATCTTCTCAAAGTGCGGCACAAGCCACCGGCGGTCGGTGGCGTAGCGGGAGAAACCGCCGCCGACATGGTCGAAGACGCCGCCGCGGTACATACATTCCAGCGTGCGCTCCGCCATCTCCCGCGCATGGGCTTCTCCCGCCGCATCGGCATAGCGCAGCAGAAACAGCAGATTGTGCGCGGCGGGGAATTTCGGCGCGCCGCCGAAGCCGCCCCACCGCGTGTCGAACGAACGGTCAAAGCCGTCAAAGCCGGATTTGACCAACTCGCGCGTGGGCGTGCCGGACGCTGACCGCGCCTCCGCGCGCAGATGCGCGGTCAGCCTCTCGCCCGCGGAGAGCAGGCTGCTCCGATCAGTACGCCACAGAAGCGATACTTGCTTCAGCAGGGAGAGCAGCTGCGTTTTCGGCAGATAGGTTCCCGCCCAGAAGGGCTTTTGCTCCGGCGTCAGCAAGACGGTCAAGGGCCAGCCGCCGGAGCCGTTTATCGCAAGGCATGCCTCCATATAGACCGCGTCCACGTCGGGACGTTCCTCGCGGTCGACTTTGACGGGGAGAAAATCGCGGTTGAGCGCCCCGGCAACGTCTTCTGACTCAAAGGATTCCCGCGCCATGACGTGGCACCAGTGGCAGGTCGAATAACCGATGCTGAGAAACACCGGCTTGTCCTCCTACCGCGCGGCCTCGAAAGCTTCCGCGCCCCACGGGCGCCAATCGACGGGGTTGTCCGCGTGTTGAAGCAGATAGGGGGATTTTTCATATTGCAGCCGGTTCATTGTCATCACCATACATATTCTTGCGCCGGAGCGGGGAAATATGCAATAGGAATTTTACCGAACGGAGGAGTCCAATGGAGTCGATTTGGTCAAAAA
>JAFTGG010000114.1 GCA_017458025.1 Oscillospiraceae bacterium
AAAGGCTGTCCCATATCAGGAGCTGAGCAGCCGCAAGCCTGCGATAAGCAGCGCCTGCTCCTCGCCGAGCGAGGCGAGCGCGGGAGAGAGCGGCAGCTCCTGCGGTTCGAGCAGCGCGCCGTCCGCCGTGAGCAGACTGCGCTGGAGGCAGAGCAGCCGTTCTGCGCCCGCGAAGCTTGAGAGCGTCAGCGTATCGCGCGGAGAGAAACCGTAACCCACGACCTGCAGCGCGCCCGTGCCCATCGCGAACGACGGGTCGCTGTCGCCGGGGAGCAGCAGATTGCGCGCGGAGATCGCGCTGAGAAAGGGCTTGCGCGACGCCTCGCGCGTCAGCGCGAGCAGGTCCCACGCGCGGCCGGACGCGTCTGCGAGCGCGAAAAAAGCCTGCGCGTCGACGTCCGCCGCGCGGCAAAGAGCCGGCGCGTCCGCGCCGACGACCGCGATATCCATGCTGCATCACCTCGGCGATAGGATTTGCAGCTTTTATCAGTTTTATGAATTGAAAGGAGGCGGGCGCATGCGGCCTTGGGCGCATTTCAAGACCATTACGCAGCATCGGAACCTCGTTTGTAAATACTGCTTCCGCCTCGGGCTCTATCGGCAGGGGCTGGCGCACGACCTGAGCAAATACGCGCCCATCGAGTTCTGGCGCGGTGCGAAGTATTATCAGGGCTACCGCAGCCCAAACGACGCCGAGCGCAAGGAAAACGGCGTGTCGATTGCGTGGCTGCACCACAAGGGCCGCAACCGCCACCACTTCGAGTATTGGATCGACTACTGCCTCGATTCCGACGGCAAGGTGTATATCGGCGGGTGCAAGATGCCGATGAAATATGTCGCGGAGATGTTCTGCGACCGTATCGCGGCGTGCAGGATCTATTTAGGCGACAAATACACCGACGCCGCGCCCTACGACTACTACGTCAAGTCGAAAGGGCATATCCTCATTCACCCCGAAACGAGCGACGAGATCGAGAAGATGCTGCTCGTGCTCAAAGAGCGGGGCGAGGACGCCGCGTTCGCGTATGTAAGGGATCGGCTACAAACAAAAGGCTGAAATTCCGCGGAATTTCAGCCTTTTGTATCTTGAAAAACAATTGAGCACATGCTATAATACCTCACGATTTTTGGCTGAATACAACCAAAGGACGGTTAAGGATAGATGAATCATCCCTATAAGACCCGCGCAGGCGGCGCGACTGTAACGGTTTTTGTGCCGTATGACTGCCGGAACAACTGCCCATTTTGCGTGAATAAGCAGGAGTACGCCGATTGTGCCGGCTTTTCCGTCGATAAGATTATCGAGAGCATCGGCGTGGTGGACAGCATCACGCCCGAATGCGACGTCGTGTTCACGGGCGGCGAGCCGTTCGCGAATCTCGATTCGCTCCAGCGCATGCTGGACGCCGTGCCGCCGACGCATAAGGTGTACATCAACACGACCTTCCCCGTGCAGCCCGGCTGCAGCGCGGAGGAGATGCTGGCCTTCACGGAGAAGAACAAGGACAAAATTACCTGCATCAACATCTCCCGTCACGTCGACCCGTATGTCGAGGAGTCGCCGGACGAGGTCGTGGCGCAGATCGCGACGCCGAAGCGCATCAACTGCGTGCTGTACATGGACTATCCCTCCGACAAGCTCAAGGACTTTGCGGAGCGCTGGCGCAAGTACAACATTCCCATACAGTTCCGCTACGACTACACGGAGACGACGCCGGAGAACCTCTACGAGGAGGAGAACGACCCCATTTTGCAGGATTTGAACCGGCAGTTCGAGTACATGGGGCTCGACGGCTGCCGCATGCGCAACGGCTTCCACTTCCGCTACAAGGACCTGCACATGACCTATCATAAGACGCTGCCGTATTCGACTATCGTCGAGACGGACGAGGACGGCGTGACGTACGATATCCTGTACGATATCCTCATCAAGCAGAACGGCGATCTGCACTCCGATTGGACAGGCGTGCCGCTGGACGTGGAGAGGTACCGCAAGGTCGTGTTCGAGCCGTATGATCTGAAGGTCATCAACGGCACGATCGATTTCTGAATACAAAAAAAGCTCGCCGAAAGGCGAGCTTTTTTGTAAGGCGTTTTTACTTTAATCGAGCAAAAGCTCCGCGATTTGAACGGCATTGGTCGCCGCGCCCTTGCGGATCTGGTCGCCGCAGCACCAGAGGTTCAGCCCGTTCGGGTCGGTCAGATCCTCGCGGATACGTCCGACGAAGACAACGTCCTGATCCGAGGTGTCGAGCGGCATGGGGTACTGTTTGTTCGCGAGGTCGTCGATCAGCTTCGCGCCGGGCGCCTTCGCAATGAGCTCGCGGGCGCGCTCGACGCCGATCGTCTCCTTCGTGCGCAGCACGACGGAGACGCTGTGGCTGCGGAACACCGGCACGCGGACGCAGGTGCAGGAGACGTTCATCTCTGGCAGGTGGAGGATCTTGCGGCCCTCGTTCTGCATCTTCATCTCCTCGCTGGTGTAGCCCATGTACTGCTCGCCGCCGATCTGGGGGATGACGTTAATCGCGAGCTGATAGGCGAACGCCTTCGGCTCCACGGTCTCGCCGCTTGCGTAGGCAAGGGCTTCGGCGCGCAGCTCGTCGAGGCCCGCCTTGCCCGCGCCGCTCGCGGCCTGATAGGAGGACGCGATAATGGACTCGATGGGGCTTTCCTTGGCGAGCGCCGCGACGGCGACCATCGTGATGATCGTCGTACAGTTCGGGTTTGCGATGATACCGCTGTTCTGCTTCACGTCTTCGGGGTTGATTTCCGGCACGACCAGCGGCACCTTGGGGTCGAGGCGGAACGCGCTGGAGTTGTCGACGAACACCGCGCCGGCATTGACGATGCTCGTCGCGAAGCGCTCCGCGACGTCGTTTTCAGCCGCGCCGAGGACGATGTCCAGCCCGTCGAACGCGTTGTCGGACGCCTCGACGATGGTGACGTCCGTACCCTTGAACTTGACGGTGCCGCCGGCGCTGCGCGCGGAGGCGATGGGGCGGAGGGACGCGACGGGGAAGCCGCGCTCCTCCAATATCTTCATCATTTCCTGGCCGACGACGCCCGTCGCGCCGAGGATACCGATATTGACGTTTTTCATTGCTTTTTCTCCTTTACAAAGCTGTCATACAGGACACGGATAGCCTGTTCAAAGTCTTTTTCTTCCACGCCGACGATGATGTTCAGCTCGTCGGGACCCTGCGTGATCATACGCACGTTGACGTCGTGCTCGCCGAGCGCGGCGAACAGCTTGCCGGTCGTGCCGAGGCGGTACGCCATCTTCCGGCCGACGGCGGCGTCGATGGCGATGTGCTCCGCCTCCGTAATACTATTCGGCTTGAGCTTCTTTTGCAACTCGCCCAGCACCTCGTAGAGC
Organism: Oscillospiraceae bacterium; assembly: GCA_017458025.1. Lineage (GTDB taxonomy): Bacteria > Bacillota > Clostridia > Oscillospirales > Oscillospiraceae > Hominicoprocola. Next base: position 3,380 of record JAFTGG010000114.1, read on the forward strand.
TGGCGGCTGACCTGCTCGGCGCTGACCATCAGCGACACGGTGTCGATGCCGGAGAGGATGAACTCGACGTTGATCTCGTGCTTTTCCAGCACCTCCATGATC
>JAFTGG010000115.1 GCA_017458025.1 Oscillospiraceae bacterium
CGCCTGACCCCGCCCGATTACGGCAAGATCCGCGTCGCGACGAACTTCGAGGCGAGCTACGGGGGCAGCGAGGCGAACATCGCGCTGGCGCTGGCGAACCTCGGCGTGGACAGCACGTTCTTCACCGTCGTGCCGAACAACTCGCTCGGCAAGAGCGCGGTGCGCATGCTGCGCAGCAACGACGTGCACTGCACGCCCGTGATTTTGAGCACGCCCGAGGAGACGCCGACGCACCGCCTCGGCACTTACTACCTCGAAACAGGCTACGGTATCCGCCCGAGCAAGGTGACCTACGACCGCAAGCACAGCGCCATCGCCGAGTATGACTTCGGGAAGGTCGACCTCGATTGGATGCTGAGCGGCTTTGATTGGCTGCACCTGAGCGGCATCACGCCGGCGCTGTCGCCGAGCTGCGCGGACTTTATCCTCGCCTGCCTCGGGAAGGCGAAGGAGAAGGGTCTGACCGTCAGCTTCGACGGCAACTTCCGTTCGACGCTCTGGAGCTGGGACGAGGCGCGCGATTTCTGTACGCAGTGCCTGCCATACGTCGACGTGCTGCTCGGTATCGAGCCGTACCACCTGTGGAAGGACGAAGCCGACCGCGCCAAGGGCGATTGGAAGGACGGTATCCCGCTCCAGCCGAGCTATGAACAGCAGGACGAGGTGTTTCAGCGCTTTGTGGAGCGCTACCCGAACCTCAAGTGCATCGCCCGCCACGTCCGCTACGCTCACTCGGGCAGCGAGAACAGCCTGATGGCGTACATGTGGTATCGGGGCCATACGTTTGAGAGCAAGCTCTTTACGTTCAATATCCTCGATCGCGTGGGCGGCGGCGACGCGTTTGCCAGCGGGCTCATTTACGCCATGATGAACGGCTACAAGCCGATGGACATGGTGAACTTCGCCGTGGCGAGCAGCGTCATCAAGCACACGATCCACGGCGACGGCAATATCACAGACGACGCCGAGACTATCCGCAACCTGATGAACATGAACTATGATATTAAGAGGTGATTTTATGAAGCCGTTTATGGACAAGGACTTCCTGTTGGAAACCGAGACCGCGAAGCATCTGTTCCACGATTATTCGGAGCGTCAGCCGCTGGTGGATTACCACTGCCACATCTCGCCGCGCGAGATCTACGAGAACCGCCGCTTCAACAACCTCGTCGAGGTCTGGCTCGGCGGGCGGAATCCCGACGGCAGCTACTTCGGCGACCACTATAAGTGGCGCGTGATGCGCTCCAACGGCGTCGCCGAGGAGTACGTCACCGGCGACAAGCCCGCTTATGAGCGCTTTGAAAAGTTCGTTGAGGCGCTGCAGCTCGCCATCGGCAACCCGATGTACCATTGGTGCAATCTCGAACTGCGGCAGTTTTTCGGCTACGACAAGCCGCTGACGCCGGAAAACGCCAAAGAGTGCTGGGATTTCTGCAACGATAAGCTGCAAAACGATCCGTCGCTCACCGTGCGCGGCATCATCGAGAAGGCGAACGTCGCCATGATCGGCACGACCGACGATCCCATCGACAGCCTCGAATGGCACGAGAAGATCGCTGCCGACCCGACCATCAAGGTCAAGGTCTGCCCGTCCTTCCGTCCCGACAAAGCGATCAATATCAACAAGCACGGCTTTGTCGAGTACATCGGCAAGCTCGCCGAGAGCGTCGGCAAGGACAAGCTCGACACCGTCGGCGAGATCTGCGACGCGCTGATCCGGCGTCTGGAGTTCTTCGCCAAGATGGGCTGCCGCGCCAGCGATCATGGGCTCGACTATATCCCGTACCGCCCCGCGTCCGCGGAGCAGGTCAACGCGGTATACGCCAAGGCGCGAAACGGCGAGCATATCACCGTCGAGGAAGCGGAGCAGTACCAGACCGCGCTCCTCCTGTGCCTGGGCAAGGCGTATCACCGCCTGAACATCGCGATGCAGTTGCACTATTCCTGCTACCGCAACGCGAACGAGCGCATGTATGAGAAGCTCGGCCCCGACACCGGCTTTGACATGATCGCCCAGACCACCTGCGGTATCCAGATCGCGCAGTTCCTCTCCGCGCTGGACAAGACCGGCGAGTGCCCGAAGACGATCCTCTACTCGCTCAACGGCGTGGACAACGACATGCTGGGCACGATGCTCGGCTGTTTCCAGGGCACCGAGGTGCCGGGCAAGCTCCAGCTCGGCAGCGCGTGGTGGTTTATGGACACCAAGAGCGGCATGGAGAACCAGATGCGCTCTCTCGCCAACCTCGGCCTGATCGGCAACTTCGTCGGTATGCTGACCGACTCGCGCTCGTTCCTGAGCTACGCGCGCCACGACTACTTCCGCCGCATCTTCTGCAACATGGTCGGCAATTGGGTCGAAAACGGCGAGTATCCCGCGAACGACGCCGCGCTCAGGCGTATCGTCGAGGGCGTCAGCTATGCCAACGCCGCAAGATATTTTGATCTGTAAGGAGATATCGGATATGGATAAATTAAGCTACAAGACCCTCGAAGCGCAGGGCTACGACGGGTATCTGCTCAAGGACGCGCCGGTGCGCGTGCTCCAGTTCGGCGAGGGCAATTTCCTGCGCGCGTTCGTCGACTACTTCATCGACATGATGAACGAAAAGGCGGGCTTTGACGCCAAGGTCGTGCTGACCCAGCCCATTGCCCCCGGCCTCGCGCCGATGATCAATGAGCAGGAGGGCCTCTACACCCTGTTCCTGCGCGGCCGCGAGAACGGCCGGAAGGTCAACCACAAGCGCGTCATCTCCTGCGTCAAGAGCTGCAACAACCCCTATGAGGACTACCAGGGCCTGCTCGACAACGCGAAGAATCCCGACCTGCGCTTCCTCGTTTCCAACACCACCGAGGCGGGCATCGTGTTCGATCCGAGCTGCAAGCTCGACGACGCGCCGCCGAGCAGCTTCCCCGGCAAGCTGACCGTATTCCTGCATGAGCGCTGGAAGGCCGGACTCAAGGGCTTTGTGATCCTCTCCTGCGAGCTGATCGACCATAACGGCGACGAGCTCAAGCGCTGCGTGGGCGAGTACGTCAAGCTCTGGGGTCTGGAGGACGAGTTCAAGGCGTGGGTCGAGAAGGAAAACGTTTTCTGCTCGACGCTGGTCGACCGTATCGTCACCGGTTATCCGCGCAAGGAGGCCGAGGAGATCTGCAAGGAGCTCGGCTATCAGGACAACATCATCGACACCGCCGAGGTGTTCGGATTCTGGGTCATCGAGGGCCCGCAGTGGATCAAGGACGAGTTTCCGTTTGAGAAGGCGGGCCTCCCGATCATCGTGGTGGACGACCATACGCCGTACAAGCAGCGCAAGGTGCGCATCCTCAACGGCGCGCATACGTCGATGGTGCTCGGCGCGTACCTCGCGGGCAAGAACATCGTGCGCGAGTGCATGGAGGACGACGCGATCCGCGAGTTTATGAACAAGACCATCTTCGACGAGGTCATTCCGACGCTCGACCTGCCCAAGGACGAGCTGACCGAGTTCGCGGGCTCCGTCATCGACCGCTTCAACAACCCGTACATCGACCACCAGCTGCTCGATATCTCGCTCAACTCCACCGCGAAGTGGAAGGCGCGCGTCATGCCGAGCCTGACCGAATACTATCGGCGCGCCGGCAAGCTGCCCAAGTGCATCACATTCTCGTTCGCGGCGTACATCGCGTTCTATCACACCGCAGAGGAAAAGGGCGAGAATTGTCTCGTCGGCAAGCGCGGAGACGGCACCTATGCCATCAAGGACGACGATTGGACGCTCGACTTCTATCTTGAGCACAAGAACGACGACGCGAAGGCCATCGCGCACGCGGTCGTGAACAACGAGCGCATGTGGGGCGATACGCTCGCGAAGCTCCCAGGCTTCGAGGACGCGGTCGCCGCCGCGCTCGAACGCATCGAGGCCGTCGGCATGTACGCGGCCATGAAAGAGTGCCTGTAATACGAAGAACAGGGACGGGCCGTCCGCCCGCCCCTGTTTCCCTGTGAGGAGAACGCTTATGAAAATAATCAAGATCCACCCCGCGGACAACGTCGCCGTTGCGCTGGAGGATATCCAAAAAGGCGAGACCGTCGCCGTCGACGGCGCGAGCGTCGTCGCGCTGGAGGACGTCGCGCGCGGGCACAAGATCGCGCTCGCGCCCATCGCCGGAGAGACGCCGGTCGTCAAGTACGGCAACCCCATCGGCGTCGCGAAGGAGGACATCGCGGCGGGGCAGTGGGTGCACGTCCACAACGTCCGCACGGGACTCAGCGAGAACGCGGAGTACGTCTACGACCACAAGACCTACGATCTGCCGGACGTCGCGCCGCGCACGTTCGAGGGCTACCGCCGCGCGGACGGCAGAGCCGCCGTGCGCAACGAGCTGTGGATCATTCCGACCGTCGGCTGCGTGAACAACGTCGCGGCGGCGCTCGTGCGCGAGAATCAAGACCTCGTGCGGGGCAGCATCGACGGGCTCTACAGCTTCGGCCACCCGTTTGGGTGCAGCCAGATGGGCGGCGACCACGCGCAGACGCGCAAGCTGCTCGCCGCGCTGGTCCGCCACCCCAACGCCGGCGGCGTGCTGGTGCTGAGCCTCGGCTGCGAGAATCTGACGCAGGACCAATTTAAGGAAGAACTCGGCGAGTGGGACGACAAGCGCGTCAAGTTCCTCGTCTGCCAGCAGGTCGAAGATGAGCTTGAGGCCGGCGGCGCGCTGCTGAGGGAGCTCGCGGAGTACGCGGGACAGTTCAAGCGCGAGACGCTGCCCGCGAGCGAGCTGGTCATCGGCATGAAGTGCGGCGGCTCGGACGGGCTCTCCGGCATCACGGCGAACCCGACCGTCGGCCGCTTCTCCGACCGGCTCGTCGCGCTCGGCGGCTCCACGGTGCTCACCGAGGTGCCCGAGATGTTCGGCGCGGAGAACATTCTGTTCTCCCGCTGCGAGAACGAGGCGGTGTTCGACAAGGCGGTGGGCATGGTCAACCGCTTTAAAGAATACTTTGTGAGCCACGGGCAGGTCGTCTATGAGAATCCCAGCCCCGGCAACAAGGCGGGCGGCATCACGACGCTCGAGGACAAGTCCTGCGGCTGCGTCCAGAAGGGCGGCAGCGCGCAGATTGTCGACGTGCTCGAATACGCCGAGCCGGTGGTGAAAAAGGGCCTGAACGTACTCTCCGGCCCCGGCAACGATCTCGTCTCCGCGACCGACCTGACCGCCGCGGGCGCGCATATCATTCTGTTTACGACCGGCCGCGGCACGCCGTTCGGCGCGCCCGCGCCGACGGTGAAGATCTCGACCAACACGGCGCTTTACGAAAAGAAGGGCAATTGGATCGACTTCAATGCCGGCACCGTTGCGCAGGGGGAGAGCCTCGACGACGCGGGCGACCGCCTGCTGGACTATGTCCTGCGCGTCGCCGGCGGCGAGCAGACCAAGGCGGAGCGGCACGGCGCGCGCGAAATCTCGATTTTCAAGGACGGCGTGGTGCTGTAGCGCGACTTCCGAATACAACGAGAAACCCTCCCATAAGGGAGGGTTTCTCGTATGATCAAAGCCTTGCGGCTTGATTAAGCTTTGGAGCTTGCCGTTTTATACGATTCTGCAATGAAAATAAGATATTTTCATTGCAACCGCTGTGCTACGCACATCGGCGCGTCTCATACGAAATGCAACGCGCCTTGCGGCGCGATAAAAAGTAGAATACTTCTACTTTTTCATGCATTTCAGTATTACAAAACAGCGAACGGCAAAGTCCAAGAGTAGCAGATAAAGTCCTTATCTTCGAGCAGATTCGGAAAACGCAGCTCGCTCTCATAAACTTCACGCATGGTTTTCGCTTCCTTTCTTTCTGGGATTGCCCGTATTATAGGCGCGCCCGAAAAGAATTGCAAGGCTCAATTTGACGAAATGAATAAAATCAAACTTGTAAATTTATGCAAATTAACCAGAACAAGGGAGAAGGTTAGCCTTTCTTCAAGAGCGACTTTCTGACGGAACCCTTGGGGTCGCGGACCAAGAGGATCACCAGCCAGACAACCATCGCGAACGCGGCCACGGACAGGCCGAGGAAGGCGTGGTTGAGCATATCGGCAAGGTCGGGCGTGAAAAACTCCTCACGGAGCTCGGCGTATTCCCAAGCCGCATCGCCGAGCCGCATAGATGTGCGTTTGATAACCGCGCAAGCCCCGGGGGGATAAAATTTTCCCGCCGCTATCCCCCCAGGGGGCTTGTGGACGGCGGCGATGCGTACTACAATATGCCTTGCTGAGAGAAAGGGAGAGATTCGGGTGGAAAAAGCCGCAGTCATTGATTTTTTTAACCGCTGCGCGCCCTCATGGGACGCGGAGATGATCCGCAGCGAGGACGCGATCCGCGTGATTTTGGACAACGCGGGGATCCGCGCCGGCATCGACGTGCTCGACGTTGCCTGCGGCACGGGCGTGCTGTTCCCCGATTACTTCGCGCGCGGCGTCGGCAGTCTGACGGGCATCGACATCTCGCCCGAGATGACGAGGCGCGCGCGGGAGAAGTTTCCGGATACCGAGATCATCTGCGGCGACGTGGAGACGCACGCGTTCGGCAAGCAGTTCGACACGGTCATGGTCTACAACGCGTTTACGCATTTTCCCGACCCGAAGCGCCTCGTCGAGACGCTTGCGAAGCTGGTGAAGCGGGGCGGACGCCTCTCCGTGGCGCACGGCATGAGCCGCGCGCAGCTGGTGCGCCACCACTCCGGCGAGGCGAGCGCCGTGTCGATCGACCTCATTGACGAGCGCGAGCTTGCGGCGCTGTTCGCGCCGTGGTTCGATGTGGACGTGATCGTCTCCGACGACCAAATGTATCAGGTCGCCGGAATAAAAAGATAGGAGGACACCATGAAGAAGACAACCAAGCTCTGGAGCGTGCTGCTCACGCTCTGCCTGTGTCTGGGGCTGCTGCCCGCCGGCGCGCTCGCCGTGGTCGGCGTCGAGCCGAGCGACGACCCCGACACGGCGACCATCACGAGTTTCGAGGGCGGGACGGCGGCGGAGGACCTGACGGGCGATACCGTCGTGCTCCAGACGATGAACATCCGCGGCGACGTCGACGTATACCCGAAGGTCGCGGCGCTCAAGGCGGAGTACGAGGCGCGCGGCGCGGAGGTCATCCTCGTCGACGCGGGCAACTTCCTCAGCGGCAGCGTCTACGCCGCGGCGGACATGGGCGAGACCATCGTGGGGCTCATGGAGAAGGTCGGCTACCGCGCCGCCGCCGTGCAGGCGCACGAGTTCGACTGGGGCGACGCGACCACCGGCTCCGCGAACCACAACGACCTCAAGCAGTACAAGACGCTGTTCGACCTCGCGTAAGGCGCGAAGTTCGACTTTGTTTCGTCCAACGTGACGAAGGCCGACAAGAGCTACGCGTTCAAGCAGTATGCCATCGTCGAGAGCAAGAGCGGCGTGAAGTTCGGCTTTGTCGCGGCGACCGCGCTGGAGAGCGGCCAGACGCTGGCGCCGGCGTTCAGCGCGCTGACGTTCGGCAGCGCGGAAGCGAAGGCCGCGGCGATCAGCGCGGCGAAGGCGGCGGACGCGGACGTCGTGATCGCGCTCTCCGGCGGCACACGCTCTGAGATCTACGGCAAGGACGGTACGCTGATCGCGGACGGCGAGGTCGTCTTGGACGATTATGCCCCCGACGCGGCGATTGCCGCGGAGGTCGATGCGATCAAGCTCGCGAACAAGGACGCGCAGTTCGCCAGGTCCGAGGTCAAGCTCAACGGCGCGGACGACGCCGCGCGCAAGGGCGAGACCAACCTCGGCGACTTCTGGGCGGACGCGCTGCGCTGGTTCGCTGTCGAGGGCGGCATCGAGAAGTATTATGACGAGGACGAGATCACCGCGGGCAACACCGGCATCATCGTGGACGACGACCACGTTGTCGCGCTGTGGAACGCGGGCAACCTGAGCGGCGACGTCAACGCCGGCACCGTGACCGACACCGAGCTGCAGCAGGTGCTGCGCTGGCCGAACAAGGTCGCGGTGGTCTACATGACCGGCGCGCAGCTACGCGAGGCGCTGGAGGCGGCGTCGCAGGGCCTGCCGTACACGAGCGCGAACCGCGCCGCCTGCGCCTCCTTCATGCAGGTCTCCGGCCTCAAGTACACGGTCGACGTCTCGAAGCGCTACGACGCGGGCGAGGCGTACGGCGCGAGCTGGTACAAGGCGAACAGCGTGAACCGCGTGACCATCACCGAGGTCAACGGCAAGCCGTTCGGCGAGAAGGCGACCTACGCCGTCGTTACGAACAACGCGAACTTCAACGGCATGGATTCGTCCTATATTTTCGCGGCGGCGAAGGAGGCGGATATCCGCAGCACCATCACGACCGCCGGCGTCCGCGAGGTCGCGGTGTGGAGCTACATCAAGAACAAGCTGAACGGCGTCATCGGCAGCGAATACGCCGCGCCGCAGGGGCGCATCGCCATCACCGGCACGGCGACGGCCTACTACGCAGACATCGTGCCAAACGCGTGGTACGCCGAAGCGGTGCACTACGCGATGGCGAACAACCTCATGACCGGCATGGACGGCGGGTTCTATCCCAACGGCTCGACGACGCGCGCCATGTTGGTGACGATCCTCTACCGCATGGCGGGCTCTCCGGCGGTCGCCGCCGAGGGCGGCGAGTGGTACTCCGCGGCGCGCGCGTGGGCGATGGCGCAAGGCATCTCCGACGGCACGCGTATGACGGACGTGCTGACGCGCGAGGAGGCGATGACGATGCTGTATCGCTGGACGCAGAAGAACGGCGGCGGCTTCACGGGCGCGTGGATGTTCCTGCTCGACTTCCCGGACGCGGCGGAGCTCTCCGATTGGGCGAACGAGGCGATGCATTGGATGGTGATGAACAAGGTCGTCACCGGACTTGACGGCAGGCTCGCGGCGCGCGATCCGCTGACCCGCGCGCAGATGGCGAAGATCCTGATGGTCTACAACGCGCTGTAAAAACCAAGCGGGGGGAGGGCGTCTTGCCCTCCCCGCGCTTCCATAGACGGCAGGAAAAAGCAAGGGCGCGGCACGCTCTTGCCGTTTCGTGCTTTTTATGATAAACTACTCTGGATTTTCGGCAAAAGGAAAGTAACGGCTATGCAGAAAGAGTTGGAACGCGCCGTCCGCGAGGTGGAAAAGGCGATCTCCGGCAAGCGGACGGTCATCGAGAAGATATTGATGGCGCAGCTTTCGGACGGGCATATTTTGCTCGACGACCTGCCGGGCGTCGGCAAGACGACGCTCGCCGTCGCGCTCAGCCGTACGCTGGGGCTGAACTATCACCGTATCCAATTTACGCCCGACGTGCTGCCGAGCGACATCATCGGCTTTTCCGTCTACAACAGGGATACCGGCGCGTTTGCCTATCAGCCCGGCGTCGTGAACGACACGAATCTCCTGCTCGGCGACGAGATCAACCGCACGTCGAGCAAGACGCAGTCGGCGCTGCTCGAAGCAATGGAGGAACGGCAGGTCACGGTCGACGGCAGCACCTACCCGCTGCAAAAGCCGTTTATCGTCATCGCGACGCAGAACAACGTCGGCACGGCGGGCACACAGACGCTGCCTTACGCGCAGGTCGACCGCTTCCTTGTGCGCCTCTCGCTCGGCTACCCCGACTTTGGCGCGCAGATGGAGCTGCTCCGCGCGCGGCAGGGCGGCGACCCGCTCGCTTCGGTCGGGCAGACGCTCACGCGCGAGGACGTGACGCGCATGCAGGGCGAGGTGCGCGCCGTCACGGCGAAGGACAGTATTTTATCGTACCTCACGCGGCTCGCGCTGGCCTCGCGCGAGCACCCGATGACCGAGATCGGCGTCAGTCCGCGCGGCGTGCTGTTCCTTGACCGTATGGCGAAAGCGCACGCGTATCTCGAAGGGCGCGACTACGTCGTGCCCGAGGACGTGCGGGCAATCTTTGCCGACGTCTGCGCCCACCGCGTCATTTTGACGCAAAGGGCGCGGCTCTCGGGCGTCACGGCGGAGTCGGTGCTCGCGGAGCTGCTCGCTTCCGTCGAGGTGCCGGACACGCGCCGCGACTGATATGCGACAGAACCGATTTCTCTGGGCGGCATGGCTCGCCGCGGCGGGACTGCTGTGGCTGTTTGAAAACAGCGCCGCGACGCTGACGCTGCTCATCGCGTCGGCGCTGCTGCCGGCGCTTTCGATCCTCGCGGCGAAGCGCGCCGCGGGGCGTATTCGCCTGTCGCTCGCCGCCGCGCGGGGAAGCGCGAAGGGCGGCGCGCTCCACGCGACGCTCTCCGTGGACAATATCGGCGTATTCTCCCGCGTCGCGGGACGCGCGGCCTGCGAGAACCGGCTGACCGGCGAACGCGCGGAGACGGCGTTTTCGTTTTCGCCGCGGCTTTCTGGCCAGGCGGCGGCGACGCTCGCCGCCGACACGGCGCGCTGCGGCACGCTGCGCCTCGACGCGGAGGCGTGGACGGAGGACCTGTTCGGGCTCTGGCGCTCTGACGGCGTGGAGTGCGGGACGGCGTTCGTCACCGTCGAGCCGAAGCTGTTCCTGCCCGCGGTCGCGCTGGCCGAAAACACGACCGTCGTTTCCGCCGGCGAGCAGTATTCGCAGACGCGGGCCGGCAGCGACCCGAGCGAGACGTTCGCGATCCGCGAATACCGCCCGGGCGATCCGATCCGGCAGATCCATTGGAAGCTGTCGCAAAAGACGGAGACGATGATGCTGCGCGAGCTGGGCCTGCCAATTGTAAACCAGACATTGCTGGTATACCGCAACCTGCTCGTCGCGGGCGAAACGGTCCCGCCGCGGGACGCGGACGCGATGGCGGAGGTGTTTTTGTCCATCTCCCGCGCGCTCGCGGGCGAGGGCTTGGCGCACATCGCCGCGTTCGCGGAGGACGGGCGGTTTATGCTGACCGAGGTACAGAACGACGTGGACTTCCGCGCGATGGAGGCGCGGTTCCTGACGCTCTCGTGGGAGGCGGACGACGGCGCGCTCGCGCGGCTGCTTGTCGAAACGCCCAGCGCGCACGTCGCGGTCGTCAGCGCGGCGGCACCGCCGGACGCGGAGACGTTTTGCCGCGGCAACCGCGTGACGCTGCTGACGCCCGCCTAGACGGCGCGGACGGCGGGCGTTTATGTCATTCCGTTCTCCGCGGCGTATGAGGAAGAACTGCAATACATTGAATTATAAGGAGCGAAGCCCA
>JAFTGG010000116.1 GCA_017458025.1 Oscillospiraceae bacterium
CGCTGCTCGACCGCATGGAGGTCATCGAGCTGCCGAGCTACACGGACGAGGAGAAGGTTCAAATTGCGCTGCGCCACCTGCTGCCGAAGCAGAAGGAGGCGCACGGCGTGCCGAAGGCGGCGCTGCGCGTCAGCGATGACGCGGTGCGCGCGGTCATCTCGCGCTACACGCGCGAGAGCGGCGTGCGTCAGCTTGAGCGTCAGCTCGCGAAGCTGTGCCGCAAGACCGCGATGGCGCTTAACGCCGGCGGTGTCAAGCGTGTGACCGTTACAGACGGAAACCTTTCCGACTACCTTGGCGTGCCGCGCTACACGCGCGAGAAGGCATCCAAAAAAGACCTTGTCGGCGTGGTCAACGGCCTCGCGTGGACGCAGGTCGGCGGCGAGATACTGCCGGTCGAGGTCAACGTGATGGAGGGCACGGGCAAGCTGGAGCTGACCGGAAACCTCGGCGACGTGATGCAGGAGTCGTGCCGTGCGGCGCTTTCGTGCCTGCGCGCGAGGGCGGCCGAGCTTGGCATTGAGCCGGAGTTTTATAAAACGAGGGATATCCACGTCCACTTTCCGGAGGGCGCGGTGCCGAAGGACGGCCCGTCCGCGGGCATCGCCATCACGACGGCGCTGCTCTCCGCGCTCACCGGACGCGCCGTGCGCCACGACGTCGCTATGACCGGCGAGGTGACGCTGCGCGGACGCGTGATGCCGATCGGCGGCCTGCGGGAAAAGACGATGGCGGCGCTCCGCGCGGGCTTACATACGGTTATCATTCCCGAGGAAAATATGAAAGATCTCGACGATATCGACCAGAGCGTGCGCGCCAAGCTGCGTTTTGTGTCGGCGGAAACGGTGGACGCCGTGTTTGCCGAGGCGCTGGTGCTGCCGGAGACGTTCTCCGGCAAGGGGCTGGACGACTTCATCGAGCCGCCGGAAAACGTGCTCGCGCCGGCGCTGCGCGTTTAACAGGGGAAAACCTGATGGCAATCAATTTCAACAAGGCTGAATTTATCCTCTCCGCCGCGTCGCCGCAGCAGTTTATTCGCGACGGGCGGAAGCAGTTGGCGTTCGCGGGGCGGTCGAACGTGGGGAAGTCGTCGGTCATCAACCGGCTTTTGAACCGCAAGAACCTCGCCCGCGTCGGCTCGTCGCCGGGGAAGACCACACAGATCAACTACTTTCTGATCGACAATAAGATATACCTCGTCGACCTGCCGGGGTACGGCTACGCGAAGGTGTCGAAGTCCGAGCGCGACCGCTGGGGCAAGCTGATGGAGAACTACTTCCAGTCCAGCGGGCTCCTCGACCTCGGCGTACTGATCGTCGACGCGCGGCATAAGCCCACGGCGGACGACGTGACGATGTGCGACTTTTTCCGCGCGAGCGGCTGTCCGATGATCGTGGTGGCGAACAAGCTGGACAAGCTCAAAAAAAGCGAGATCGAGCACAATCTCGCGCTGATCCGCGAGACGCTCGATCTCGATGACAGTGAGCTGCTGGTGCCCTTCTCCGCCGAAAAGGGCGACGGCAAGGAGCAGCTTTTGGGCTTACTGCGGGCGTTCTGTGAGGGATAGGCGGCCTACGAGCAAGGAAGAGCTCAAACGTGCGAAAGTCTCGTCGATCCTGTATTTATGATCGTTCGGGGATTCTATATTTATCATAAGGAAGCAAAGAAAGAGAGGCAGTAAAGCATGGCAACACCGAAGTATCAGCGTATCCTGCTCAAAATCAGCGGCGAGGCGCTGGCGGGCGCGAATAAGACCGGTTTTGACTTCGCCGTCATGGGCGAGGTGTGCGACACGATCCGGCAGTGCGTCGCGCAGGGTGTGCAGGTGGGCGTCGTCATCGGCGGCGGCAACTTCTGGCGCGGCGTCAAGAACGGCGAGGGCTATATCGAGCGCACCCGCGCCGACCGCATGGGCATGCTGGCGACGGTGATGAACTGCCTCGCGGTGTGCGATGTGCTGGAGCAGAAGGGTGTGCCCGCCCGCGTCATGACGGCGCTGGAGATGCCCGCGTTCGGCGAGCGCTACACCCACGAGCGCGCGATGAAGCACCTCACGACCGGCAAGGTCGTGCTGTTCGCGGGCGGCACGGGACACCCGTACTTTTCCACCGACACGGGCACGGTGCTCCGCGCGGCGGAGATCAACGCCGACGTCATTTTGCTCGCGAAAAACATCGACGGCGTTTACAGCGCCGATCCCGCGAAGGACCCAGCGGCGGTCAAGTACGATGAAATATCCTACGACGAAGTGCTTGCCAAACGGCTCGGCGTCATGGACCTGACCGCGACGAGCCTCGCGATGGATAACAACATTCCCGTGTATGTTTTCGCGCTCAAGGACCCGCAGAACATACTGCGCGTGGTCGCGGGTGAGAACGTCGGGACGCTGGTACACTAGGAAGAGCCGTGTGATACGATTCTGCAATGAAAATAAGATATTTTCATTGCAGCCGCTGCGCTACTCACAGCGGCGCGTCTCATACGAAATGCAACGCGCCGTGAGGCGCTAGAAACAGTAGAATACTTCTACTTTTTCATGCATTTCAGTATGAAAAGCGCCATTTTGTGTGCGCGGAAAAGGAAAACGGACAGTTGGATTGCGCAATAAAAAAGCCGCGAAAGCGGCTTTTTTATTATTGAACTCATCTGAAAAGCCTTGGGAAGCTTTTTATCCGATAGTAGCGTTAATCAAATAAGTACGGCACCTGAAAGATATACACATACCGATGCCGTGACAGACGCCGCATCAGGATACGCGAGGTCTCGTTGTGGAGATACTGCTTGAGCGGGTTCTGCGTCACCAGATTTGGGATCACGATGGTCAAATGCTGATGGCGCTTGAGCCTTTTTTCCTCCTCCTCAATGTGGCGGATCAGGAGATCCTCGGTGTTGCGGTATTCCGTGATCTCATAGACGAAGGCGCACTGCAGGCTGAGCGCCTCGACGCGCTCCTTGAGACGGAGCGCATCTGCCTCGCTGCCGCCGATGTAGTAGAGCTCGATCTCCGGAAAGCCCATATCCCGCGCGCAGTTATACGCCTTGAGGAACGCGCGGTCGAGCGAGCGAATGGGGAGGATCGCTTTGCCGGAGCGTGTGGAGCGGAGCATCTGCTTTGCGTCGCTGAGCGAGGCGACGGAGAGTTCTTCGCGCACCTTGCGGTAGTGCCGACGAATCGCGAGCATCAGCGCGGCGAGCAGCGCGATGCTCAGCAGCGTTACCCACGCGCCATCGAGGAAGCGCGTGGCAATCAGGATCGCCAGCGTGAGCGTCGTGGCGACGAGCGCCAGCGCGTTGATCGACGCGTGCCGCAGCCAACCGCGTCCGCCCTTGCGCCGCCACCAGCGCAGCATGCCGAGCTGGTTGAGGAAGAACGAGATGAACACGCCGCTGGCATAGAGCGGCAGCAGCGTGTGCTGATTCGCGCGGAACGCGACGACGAGCAGCGTCGAGACGACGAACAGAAACGCGATGCCGTTGGAGTAATTGAGGCGGCTGCCGCGGAAGACCATGCGGCGGGGGAGATATCGGTCCTCCGCCATCATCGCCATCAGGTGCGGCAGGTCCGCGAACGCGGTGTTCGCCGCGAGCAGCAGGATCGTGACCGTCATGACCTCGACGACGTAGAACATCAGGCTGCTGCGCCCGAAGACCGCGGCGGCGATCAGGCTGAACGTGGTCGAAAGCGCGCCGGGCACGATGCGGTACAAGCTCATCAAAAGCCCCACGCCGAGGAAGATGGCGCCGGCGATCAGCGTCATGACGGCGAGGACGCCCTTCGCGGTCCTTTGCGCGGGCTCCCGAAAGTTCGCAACGCCGTTCGACACCGCTTCGATGCCCGCGAGCGCGGTACAGCCCGCGGCGAACGCGCGCATCAGCAGAAAGATCATGGGCTCTCGAAGATCATAGGCCGGAGCGGAGGCCGTCATGCCATAGCCGCCGCGAAACCACCGCGCGAGTCCGCACGCGATCATGATAAGCATCGTCAGCACGAACAGGTAAGTCGGAATGCCGACGGCGACCGCCGCCGCGCGGGTGCCGCGCAGATGGAGCCATGAGAGCAGCGCGACGAGCGCCAACGCGATCCATGTCTTGTACGGCGAGAGCGCCGGAGCGGCGGAGGTCACCGCGGCGGCTGCCGCGCTGACGCTGACCGCGACGATCAGCACATATCCGATCACAAGCGACGCGCCCGCGACCAGCCCCGGCTTCTCGCCGAGATTATCGAGCGCGACGGTGTAGGCGCCGCCGCCCTGCGGGTAGGCGTCGATGGTCTGGCGGTAGCCGATCACAAGGATCAGCAGCAGGGCGATGAGCGCGGCGCTGATGCCGAGGAACGGCCGGTACGCCGCCATGCCGAGCGCGGGAATCAGGACGAGCAGGATCTCCTCGCCCGCGTAGGCGACGGTCGAGATCGTATCGGTCGCGAAGACGGGAACGCCCCAAAAGACGCTGAGCCGTTCGTTGGCGAGCTCGGAATCCTTCAGGGGCTTTCCGAGAAAGAAGTTGCGCAGACGGTTTCTCATGGCGGCTCCTTTCAGGTATTACATTTACAAATATAGTGTATCAAGCCGGATAATCCTTGTCAAGCCGTTGTTAAGAAAATATAAAGCTTGTATTTGCGCGTTAATTTGACTTATTGCGCCCACGCGTGGTATGATAAACAGGATTCGATCGGATCGGAGGAAACGATATGGCGGATCACAGGCCCAACGGCAGAGAAAAACACATCACCG
>JAFTGG010000117.1 GCA_017458025.1 Oscillospiraceae bacterium
GCCGACGGCGCGGGAGACACGGCGGCGCGCTGGGTGCCGTACTGCGGCGTGCTCGCCATCGCCGCGCTCGCGACGGGCGATCTGCGGGCGCTCATCGGACTCGGGGCGGAAACGGTGGACGAGCTTGGTACGCTCTCAAAGCTGCTGCTGCCGGCGCTGGCGGCGTCGATGGCGGCGGGCGGCTTCGTTTCGACGGCAAGCGTTTGGCAGGTGACGACGCTGATGGTCTGCGACCTGCTCAGCGACGCGATCTCGCGCGTGCTGCTGCCGCTTGTGTACTGCTATATTGCGGCAGCGGCGGCAGGCGCGGTGCTGGGCGAGAGCCGGCTCGACCTGCTGGCGGACGGCCTCAAAAATCTGCTTTCCGCGGGACTTAAGCTGACGGTGGCGGCGTTCACCGGTTATCTCGCGGTGGCGGGCGTACTGACCGGCTCCGCCGACCGCACGGCGGTCAAGGCGGCGAAGGTCGTCATCTCCGGCGCGGTGCCGGTGGTGGGCGGCGTGCTGTCCGACGCGGCGGAAAGCGTGCTTGCCGCCGCGGGGACGCTGCGCGGCACGGTCGGCGTGTTGGGAATTTTCGCCATTCTCGCGGTGTGCCTGACGCCGCTGCTGCGGCTGGGCGTACAGTTTCTTTTGTATAAGCTTGCGGCGTTCGCGGCGGGCTTGATGGGCACCAAGGCGCTCGGCGACTTTCTCGACCGGTTGGGCGAGGCGTTCGCGCTGGTGTTCGCGATGACGGCGGCGTGCGCGCTGGTGCTGCTTGTCTCGATGCTTGTCGCAACGGCGATGGTGGTGAGTTGATGATCTTTTTAAGACAATGGCTGCTGGGCGTGATTGCCTGCGCGATGGCGGTGAGCCTGCTCGGACAGCTCTGTCCGGAGGGAAGCGTGCGGAAGCTCGCGCGATTCACCGGAGGGCTGCTGCTCCTATGCGCGATGCTGCGCCCGCTGACGGAGGTTGAATTGTCCGGCGCGGCATGGAACGCGGGCGGCTATCGCGAGGCGGTGGCGCGGCTGGAGCTGGAGCTGGGCGCCGAACGCGAAAACGTGCTCGCGGACGGCATAGCGGCGGAACTCGAAGCATATATTGAGGACAAAGCCGGGAGCTTGGGCGCGAACGTGCATGCGCGGGTGACGATGGGCGCGCGCGGCGCTGCGCCGGCGCCGGAGCGCGTCACGCTCCGCGGCGCGTACTGCGAAGCGCTTGCGGACTTTATCGCGTCGGAGCTTGGCGTCACGAAGGAGAGGCAGATATGGATCGACTGACAACGCTGCGCGAATGGGCGGCGAAGTACAAATATGTCATTGCCGTCGTGCTGTTGGGCGTGCTGCTGATGCTCCTCCCGAGCGGCAGCCGTCGGGAAGCGCGAAACGCCGCCCCCGCCGAAGCAGAAAGCCGGAGCACCGTGCAGGGCGAGATGGAGGCGACGCTCGCGGCGTTCGACGGCGCGGGGCGGCTGCGGCTGATGCTGACCGCCGACCCCGTAACGGAGCGCTGGGCGGGCGCGGTGGTAGTGTGCGAGGGCGGCGGCAGCGCCGCGGTACGCCTGCAGCTGACGCAGGCGATCGGCGCGCTGACGGGGCTGCCGTCGGATAAAATCGCAGTGGTCAAGGGGACGCCAAAATGAAGATGCCTAAAATTTTTGGATTTTTCAGGAGGGACGCAAACATGAACAAGCTGTGGAAACGGAACGCGGTGGTCGGCGCGGTGCTGGTGCTGGTGGTCGCGGCAATCGTGCTCAATGGGCGCTATGCCGCGAACGTCGCGGAAACGGAGGAAGCGGGCAAGGTGCTCGGCCAGGCGACGGAGGTCATCGCGCCGGAGAGCGCCGCGCCGGCAACGGAGGCGATCAGCGAAGCCGTGCCGTCCGACTACTTCGCTACCGCGCGGCTCTCGCGCCAGCAGGCGCGGGACAGCGCTTTGTCGCTGCTGCAGGAGGCGGGCGCGGCGGACGAGATCGACGCGCAGGTTGCCGGCGAGATCTCGCAGAGCATCGAGGCGCTCGCGAGCAACACGATGACCGAGGCGCAGATCGAGAACATGGTCACCGCCAAGGGCTACGACGACTGCGTGGTGTTCCTCTCGAACGACAGCGTGAGCGTTGTAGTCTCGACGCAGACCGACGGGCTCCAGACCGAGGACATCGCGAAGATCACCGACATCGTCAAGCAGGAGACCGGCCTGCCGGTCAGCGCGATCAAGATTCTGGAGGTAAATTAGCTGTTGTAATTTTGCATAAACAATGGTAAAATACTCCTGATACGGATTTTAAAATAAGGAGTGTTGCCGCATGGCTGAGTATGTGACCCGCGCCGAGGAGAACGGCACCATCAATATTGCGGAGGACGTCGTCGCCGCCATCGTCGCGGACGCGGTGAAGGAGATCGAGGGCGTCGGCGCGATGAGCCAGAACGTCGCCGAGCAGCTTTCGGGCAAAAAGGCCGTGCGCGGCGTGCGCGTCGAGAAGATCGACGACGCCATCGCCATCGACCTCTATCTCATGGCGCGCTACGGCTACGCGATCCCCGAGGTCGCGCAGCAGGTGCAGAGCAAGGTCTCCGACGCGGTGGGCGGCATGACGGGCTTTCCGGTCAAGGAAGTCAACGTCCATGTCGGCGGCATCAGCTTCAACGATTGAGGGTATATGACAAGAAACACGGCAAGAGAGATCGCCGTCCATCTGGCGTATGAGCTGAGCTTCACCGACCGCACGCCGGAGGAGCTTACGAAGGAACGGCTGAGTAAGGAAAGCTTTGAGACCCTCGCCGCCGAGGACGAACTGTACGCCGAGGCGCCGGGTCCGGCGCAGTCGGAGTATATCCGCGGCGTCGTCGCGGGCGTCGCGGAGCACGCGCCGGAGCTCGACGGCTACATTGCGCAATATGCCAAGGGCTGGAAGTTCGAGCGTATTCCGCTCGTTGCCGGCGCGATCATGCGCGTTGCGATGTACGAGGTGCTCTATCGCGGCGATATCCCGAACAGCGTCGCGATCAACGAGGCGGTCGAGATCGCGAAAAAGTACGAGACGCCGGAGACGGTCAAATTCATCAACGGTATCCTCGGCAGCTTTGTGCGCGGGGAAGTCGGAACGGAAGCGTAAATGAGGAGCGCCGCGCAAGCGGCGCTTCGTTTTCTGCGTTTTTGAGGGAGGTGGGCTCATGGCGGAGCAGCCGCAAATGATCTTCAGCGTGTCCGAGGCGAACAACTTCATCAAGGCGCTGCTCGATCAGGTGCCGCAGCTGCAGGCGATCTTCGTGCGCGGCGAGATCTCGAACTACAAGCTCTACCCGTCGGGCCACCACTATTTCACGCTCAAGGACGCCGAGGGCGCGATGCGCTGCGTCATGTTCAAGGGCAACGCGTTCAAGCTGCGGTTCCGGCCCGAAAACGGCATGAAGGTCATCGCGTTCGGGCGCGTTTCAGTCTTCCCGCGCGACGGCGCGTACCAGCTCTATGTCAGCGAGTTGACCGCCGAGGGCGTGGGCGATCTGCACGTCGCGTTCGAGCAGCTCAAGGCAAAGCTCGACGCCGAAGGACTGTTCGATCCCGCGCACAAAAAGCCGCTGCCGCGCTATCCCAAGACCATCGCCATCATCACGTCCTCCGCGGGCGCGGCGGTGCACGATATGATCCGGATATTGAACGCCCGCTGGCCGCTCTCAAAGGTCAAGCTGCTGCCGGTGCGCGTACAGGGCGCCGAAGCGCCGCCGGAGATCGTGGGCGCGCTGCGCTACGCGAACAAGTGGAACGTCGGCGACGTCATCATCACGGGCCGCGGCGGCGGCTCCATCGAGGATTTGTGGGCGTTCAACGACGAGCGCGTCGCGCGCGCGATCTACGAATCGGAGATACCGGTCATCAGCGCCGTCGGGCACGAGCCGGACGTGACCATCGCCGACTACGTCGCCGACGCGCGGGCGTCGACGCCGTCCAATGCGGCGGAGATCGTCGCGCCGGATCAAAAGGAGCTGCGCCGCCGCCTTGCCGTGCTGGACGGGCGTATGGAGCAGAGCGAGTCGGCGCGTATCGAGGCGCTGCAAGCGCGGCTCACGGAGCTTTCGCAAAAGCGGGTCATGACCGACCCGATGGCGTTCATATCGGACAAGCGCATGCTGCTCGATTACACGCGGAACAACCTCGTCTCCGTCGCGGAAAAGCAGTTGGGGGAGCGGCAGCGGAACTACGCGGCGCTCTGCGCCGCGCTCGACGCGCTCAGCCCGCTTAAGGTATTGGGACGCGGCTATGCCGTGGCGCGCACGGCGGACGGCGCGGTCGTCAAGAGCGCGGCGGACGTGGAAGTGGGCAGTAAGATAGACTTATCATTATCAGATGGCAGACTTGGCTGCGTTGTGGAATCTCGGACGTTGGAGGATACGGACAATGGCTAAGACGGAAAAGAGCTTTGAGGAGAG
This sequence comes from Oscillospiraceae bacterium, assembly GCA_017458025.1. GTDB lineage: Bacteria > Bacillota > Clostridia > Oscillospirales > Oscillospiraceae > Hominicoprocola. Next base: position 4,413 of record JAFTGG010000117.1, read on the forward strand.
CATCGCGAGGCTTGAGGAAATCGTGGGCGCGCTCGAAAGGGGCGACGTAAAGCTGGCGGATTCGCTCAAACTGTTTGAGGAGGGGACAAAGCTCGTGACTTCGTGCGGCAAGATGCTGGACGAGGCGGAGCAGCAGGTGGTCAAGCTTACGAAGGGCGCGGACGGCGCGCCGGTCGAGAGCGCGTTTACCGGCGAGGCGGAGGGCAATGGACGATAAGCTGTTTGAGAAGCGCTACGAGACGTACCGCGAAGCGGTGGAAGCCTATCTCAATAGACTTTTTCTCGGGGATTATCCGTGGGGAAAACTGCATGAGTCTATGCGCTACAGCCTGCTCTCCGGCGGCAAACGCGTTCGCCCCGTGCTGACGCTGGAGGTCGCGCGGCTGGGCGGACTGCGGAATTGGCGGCGCGCGCTGCCCTTTGCCTGTGCGCTGGAGCTGGTGCATACCTACTCGCTCATCCACGATGATCTGCCCTGCATGGACGACGACGCGCTACGCCGCGGCAAGCCGACGAACCACGCCGTCTACGGCGAGACGATGGCGACCCTCGCGGGCGACGCGCTGCAGGCGGAGGCGTACGGCCTGATCGCGAACGCGCTGAAGCTCGGCACGCGGGCGAAGGTGAACGCAGTGGCGTCGCTCTCATGGGCCAGCGGCGCGAACGGCATGGTGGCGGGTCAGGTGCTCGACCTGACGGACTTCGGCCGCGACCGTTGGACGCTGACGATGCTCTGCGACAAAAAGACCTGCTTTATGATCAAGTGCGCGGCGGAGCTCGGCTGCGCCGCGTCCAACGCGTCCAGCGAGGTCTGCAACGCGACGCAGACCTACGCCTCGCTGCTGGGGCTCGCGTTCCAGATACAGGACGATCTGCTGGACGTGATCGGCGACGAGGAGACTTTCGGTAAGCCCATCGGTTCGGATAAGGAGGAGGGCAAGACGACGTTTGTCGACCTCCTCGGCGTAGACGGCTGTAGAGAAGAAGTGCGCCGTCTGACCGCGGAAGCGGTCGAGGCGCTGCATGGCGTCGAGGACACGGCCTTTTTAGAGCGGCTGGCCTTGAATCTGGCGGAACGTACCAAATAAGCACCCGAGCCTGCCGCAAGAGCGTCTTTCTTCTTTGACGGGCGACGCCGTTTCTTTCGGCAAGACGAAAGAAGCGGCGTCGCATTTTCTACACGTAAAAACTTTTTATGAATATTCGATGAATAACTTGTATATCCAAGAAAAATCATGTATAATATCTTTTCGCTGAACAGCGGCGCAGTATCCTAGTCAGATCTGCCGTCTCCTAAGAAGGGCCTAAAAATCCTTTAAAGGGCACAACTGTGAAACCTTTGGTGCTTGCTTCTTACGCCCAGTTTGGGGTGGGTGCTGAAGGGAGGCAAAGCCTTTCGCCTTGCGGAAGCTGCGCCTGCGGACTCCGGGCGGCCCCTAATGGCATGGGGGTACCGACCCTGTTTCCGTGGAGACCCGCCCTCGTGCCGGGCGTACTCCCGTAAGGGTAAGCGACCTTGGTACGGAGCGGGCGATGAACCCGCGTCGCGGTGCTACCCGGCCTTTGCGCCGTGAACGCTGTGCGCGGAGTAGCCTGCCTTGAGTGGCGCCGGCGAATCGGAGAACACAACCAAATCCCCCGGCCAGGGGAGAGGGCGATCGCTCCGTGAAACCGGCGCTGCAAAAGAGGCTAAGAGACGGTTCGACTGTGGCGGAAATCGCCTAGGCTGTCCGATGGGGGCAGGGCAGGGATTACAGTGCGGACTAAGTGGCAATCGGGTACCGCGCGTCGGCGACGGCGCGGCACGGCCCTCAAAGGGGAACCGCCTGACCGGCAACGGGAGGCGGGCCGCGGGGAAAGCCAACCCGACCAAAGCCGTAGGATTACCCTATCCTGCTGCCGCTATTCGGCTTCAAAAAAGAGGCGGAGTCTCTTTTTTGAGTGATTTCCGGCGCGTATGTCGCCGGAAATTACGATTATAATTCTTTGCCGCCTGCGGGCGGCAAACAGCAAAGGTATAGGTTCGATACACAAAATCAGAGATTTTGAATCTCACTGATCTGCGAGGCTTTTTATGGCGAAAAAGGAAGAAAGCAAGCCGCGAAGTTATTGGCATTGGGTGCTGCGCATCTTTTTGATGTCGGTCGTGCTCTCGGCGGTGCTGAGCTTTGCTTCGGGCGTTGTGCTCGCGGATGCCGGCTATGCGCTCGCGGTGCTGGTGCTCGTGCTGTTTATCCTGCTCGGCATCGTGTTTGACGTCATCGGCGTCGCGGTGACGGCGGCGGACACAAGGCCGTTCCATTCGATGGCGGCGCACCGCGAAAAGGGCGCGAGAGAGGCGCTGTACCTGCTCAAAAACGCGGAAAAAGCGTCGAGCTTCTGTAACGACGTGGTGGGCGACATCTGCGGCATCGTCAGCGGTTCGACCGCGGCGGTCATTGTCGTGCGCCTGCAGGCGAGCTTCAGCACGCAAAGTATTCTGCTTTCCATCTCCGTGACGGCGCTCATCTCGGGCTTGACCATCGGCGGCAAGGCCATCGGCAAGAAGCTGGCGCTGGACAGGAGTACGGACGTGGTGCTCCGCGCGGCGAAGCTGCTGAGCATCTTTCACATTGGACGGAAATAAGGGGAAAAGACTTGATTTTAGAGCATATCCACGGGCCGGAGGACGTCAAGGCGCTGACGCGCGCGCAGACGGAACGGCTTTGCGAAGAATTGCACAGCTTTCTGCTCGAAAGCGTTTCCAAGACCGGCGGACACCTCGCCTCGAACCTCGGCGCGGTGGAGCTGACGGTCGCGATCCATCGCGTCTTTGACACGTCGCGCGACCGCCTCGTGTTCGACGTTGGGCACCAATGCTATGCCCACAAGGCGCTGACCGGACGCATGGAGCGGTTTCCGACGCTGCGGCAGTACGGCGGGCTGTCCGGCTTCCCGAAGCCGACCGAGAGCGTGCACGACGCGTTTGTCGCGGGCCACGCGTCCAACTCGGTGTCCGTGGCTCTCGGCATGGCGCGGGCGCGGACGCTGCTGGGCGAGGACTATTCGGTGCTGGCGCTCATCGGCGATGGCGCGCTCTCCGGCGGCCTCGCCTACGAGGGCCTCAACAACGCGGGCGCCTCGGGCGAGCCGCTGATCGTCATTTTAAACGACAACGGCATGTCCATCTCCCGCAACGTCGGCGCGATGAGCGCGCATCTGTCGCGGCTTCGCAGCAAGCCGGCGTACTATGAATTTAAGAAGAACTACCGCCGCGTCCTGCTCGGGAGCAAGCCGGGCAAGGCGCTGTACCGCTTTAACCATGAGATCAAAAACGGCGTTAAGAACGCGCTGCTGCCCAACGCGACGCTGTTTGAGGATATGGGCTTTACCTACGTCGGGCCCATCGACGGACACAACGAGGAGCAGATCGAGGACGCGCTGCGCTGGGCTAAGGAGCTCAAATGCCCCGTGCTCGTCCATGTGTTGACTGTCAAGGGCAAAGGCTACGCTCCGGCGGAGCGGGAGCCAGGCAAATGGCACGGCGTCGGCGCGTTCGACGCCGCGACGGGCAGCGTGAAAGCGGGCGGCGAGACGTTCTCGTCCGTGTTCGGCGAGGCGCTCTGCGAGCTCGCGCAAGAGGACGAACGCGTCTGCGCGATCACAGCGGCAATGTGTGACGGCACGGGTCTGGACGGCTTCGCGCGGCAGTATCCCAAGCGGTTTTTTGACGTCGGCATCGCGGAAGCGCAGGCGGCGGCGATGGCGGCGGGCATGGCGAAGCAGGGACTGATCCCTGTGTTCGCCGTATATTCCACGTTTTTGCAGCGCGCCTACGATCAGTTGCTCCACGACACGGCGCTCAGCAATCTGCACGTCGTGTTCGCGGTCGACAGGGCGGGCTTCGTCGGCGCGGACGGCGAGACGCACCACGGCATCTTTGACGCGACGTTTTTGTCCGATATCCCGAATATGACCGTGCTCTGTCCCGCGAGCTTTACGGAGCTGCGCGCCATGCTGCGCCGCGCTGTGTTTGAGATCGGCGGGCCGGTGGCGATCCGCTATCCGCGCGGCGGGGAGGAAAGCTACCGCGGGGACAGCGGCGCCGAGGCGTTTGCGGTACTGCGCGAGGGCGGCGACGTCACGCTCTGCGCCTATGGTACGATGATTGCCCCTGTGCTGGACGCGGCGGACATTCTCGAAACAGCCGGCGTGTCAGCGCGGGTCGTCAAGGTCAATCGCATCTCGCCGTTTGTCGACGCGGACGTGAGGAGGACCTTCGCGGGCACGAAGAAGCTCATCGTCGCGGAGGAATGTGCCAGCGTCGGCTGTGTGGGGCAGCGCCTTGCCGCGATTTTGACCGAAGAGGGCACGCCTCTTGAAAAGCTGTATCTCTGCAATCTCGGCAAGCGGTTTCCGCCCCACGGCGGCGCGGAGCAACTGCGTGAGGCTTTTGGATTGGACGCTGAGTCTATCGCAAAAAGGGCGATGGAGGTGGCGCGATGAGCAAGCGGCGCTTGGACGTGACGCTCGTCGAGCGCGGGCTTGTCGAGACGCGGCAAAGGGCGCTTTCGACCATTATGAGCGGCGTTGTGTATGTCAACGGGCAAAAGGTGGACAAGGCGGGCTTTGCCGTTGCGGAGGACGCGAACGTCGAAGTGCGCGGGAATGCGCTGCCGTATGTGAGCCGCGGCGGATTGAAGCTTGAAAAGGCGATGCGGGAGTTTCGCCTGACGCTGGACGGCTGCGTCTGCGCCGATATCGGCGCGTCCACCGGCGGCTTTACCGACTGCATGCTGCAGAACGGAGCCTGTAAAGTATATTCGGTTGACGTTGGGTATGGACAGTTGGATTGGAGGCTTCGCAGCGACCCGCGTGTCGTCTGTATGGAGCGTACGAACGCGCGTTACCTGACGCATGAGCAGGTGACGGACGAGTTAGATTTTGCGTCCATCGACGTGTCGTTCATCTCGCTCAGACTGATCCTGCCCGCGGTGAACGGCTTGCTCAAGGCCGGCGGGCACGTCGCGTGTCTCGTCAAGCCGCAGTTCGAGGCGGGACGGGAAAAAGTCGGCAAAAAGGGCGTCGTCCGCGACGCCGCGGTGCATCGGGAGGTGCTGGAGCATTTCCTGGGACATGCCCGCGAGAGCGGCTTCGGCGTGCTGGACTTGACTTATTCTCCGATCCGCGGGCCGGAGGGGAACATCGAATACCTGGGCTATCTTGCAAAGGGCGCCGAGACGGAACGCGAGTTTGATCTGGCCGCGCTCGTACAGGCGTCCCACGCGGAGCTGGACGCGGAAAAGAAGGTGTAGGCAATGCTTAAAAAGGTGATACTCTGCCCCAATCCGTACCGGGACGCGGAATTGCGGGTTGCAAAAGAAGCTAAGTCTATTTTGGACGCGGCGCGCTGCCCGAACGTGGTGTGTATTCCGTTCCGCGGCAGCGAGGAGCCGGAAGGCTACGGGCTTGAGATCCGGCCGTTGCAGCAGGAGCTGCGGGGCGCGGATATGCTGATCGCGTTCGGCGGCGACGGCACGATCCTGCACCTGTCCAAGACCGCCGCGCACAAGGATATTCCCGTGCTCGGCATCAACCTCGGAAGTCTCGGCTTTATGGCGGAGCTGGAGCAGAAGGAGCTGTCCAAGCTGCATCAGCTGGTCGAGCAAAAATATGAGATCGAGAGCCGCATGATGCTCGACGTCTGCGTGAAGCGGGAGAACCGCGTCATTTATTCGAGCCTCGCGCTCAACGAAGCGCTGATCGCGCGCGGCAACGTATCCCGCGTGATTCGGCTGCACATCTATACGGAAAACGGCAAGCTCGTCGACGTGGCGGGCGACGGCGTGGTGATCGCGAGCCCGACGGGCTCGACGGCGTATTCGCTCAGCGCGGGCGGGCCGGTGGTGGAGCCGACGGCGCGAAACTTTGTCGTGAGCCCGATCTGCGCCCACAGCGTCCACGCAAATTCCTACGTCCTCGCGCCGGAGCGCACCATCACGGTGCAGACGGAGGCGACGGGGTACAAGCCGGTCGTGCTGTCGGTGGACGGCGGCCGCGCGTTTTCGCTGCGCCACGGCGACGCGGTGGAGATCACGCGTTCGCGCTATGATACGAAATTAGTCAGGTTGGAAAACAGAAGTTTTTGCGAAGTATTGCAACGGAAAATGCTTGGAGGGCTGCTAGAGAATGAAGAACGATAGACAAGAAAAGATCCTCGCCATTATTGCCAGCGAGCCGATCGAGACGCAGGAGCAACTGATCGCGCGCCTCAAGGAGCACGGCGTTACCAGCACGCAGGCGACGATCTCGCGCGACATCAAGCAGCTCCACCTGATCAAGGAGCCCGCCGGCGGCGGGCGCTACCGCTACGCGGTCTCTGCGCACAGGGCGAAGCTCAGCTTCGCGGACCGGCTGCAGACGATCCTCCGCGAGAGCATCGTCGGCGTCGACTATGCGCAGAACCTTGTCGTCCTCAAGACGATGCCGGGCCTCGCCGGCGCGGCCGCCGCGGCGTTCGACGGCATGGAGATCCCGCAGATGGTCGGTACCATCGCGGGCGACGACACCGTGCTCGTCGTCATGCGCGACACGGACAGCGCCGCGGATTTCTGCGCCGAGGTCGCCGCGATGCGGAAGTAGCCGCAAACAGACAGAGAATAAGGAGGCAGCGAGATGCTGCAGCTGCTTCATATTGAGAATATCGCTATCATCGAGCGCGCGGACATCGCTTTCGCGCGCGGGTTCAACGCGCTTACCGGCGAGACCGGCGCGGGCAAATCCATCGTCATCGACTCCCTCGGCGCGGTGCTGGGACAGCGCACGTCGCGCGACCTGATCCGCACCGGCGCGCCGAAGGCGTTCGTCAGCGCGGCGTTCGACGACGTGGACGCAAATATTCCCGCGCTCGCGGAGAACGGCGTCGCGCCCGAGGAGGATGGGACGCTGTTGCTGCAGCGCGAGCTGTCCGCTGACGGTAAGAACGTCTGCCGTGTGAACGGGCGGCCTATCACGGTTGCACAGCTTAAGTCGATTGGCGCGAGCCTGCTCAATATCCACGGCCAGCACGAGGGCACGCAACTGCTCGACGAGACGCAGCACCTGATCTATTTGGATAGATTCGCGCACATGGAGCCGCGTCTGGAAGCCTACGGTGCGCTGTATGATACCCTGCGCGAGACGAGGCGCGAGATCGAGGCGTTGCAAATGGACGAAGCGGAGAAGGCACGCCGCGTCGACACGCTCAGGCACCAGATCGCGGAGCTGGAGCGCGCGGAGCTCAAAGAGGGCGAGGAGGAGGCGCTGTTGGCGCGGCGCAATATCCTGCGCAACAGCGAGAAGTTCATCGCCGCCATCAGCGAGGCGGACTACTGCCTGAACGGCGGCGACGAGAACGGCGGCGCGGCGCCCGCCATCAAGCAGGCGGGGGACGCGATTCATAGCCTGCGCGCTCTGGGCGACGAGTTCATTGACCTGTCCGAGCGGCTCGAAGCGCTGTACAGCGAGGCGTACGACCTCGCGATGACCGTGCGCGACAAGCGCGAAGAATTTGATTTTTCGCCGGAGGAGCTGGACGCGGTGGAGAGCCGTGCCGACCTCCTGTATAGACTTAAGAAAAAGTACGGCGGAACGGTGGAGGAGATGTTGGAGTATCTTGCCCGCTCGAAGGACGAGCTGGACCGCATCGAGTACGCCGGCGACCGCATCGCGCAGCTCGAAAAGAAGCTGAACGAGCGGCAGGCTGCCGTCGCCAAGGCGGCGAAGGAGCTGTCCGGCGCGCGCAAGAGCGCGGCAAAGACGCTGGAAGCGGAGATTTTGCGCGAGCTGGCCGAGCTGGATATGCCGAAAGTCCGCTTTGCCATTGATTTCACGGAAAAGGAGCCTGACGCGACGGGTATGGACGAGGTACGCTTTCTCATGTCCGCCAACGTGGGAGAGGAATTGAGGCCGATCCACAAGATCGCGTCCGGCGGCGAGCTGGCGCGCATCATGCTCGCGCTCAAAAACGTGTTTGCGTCGCAGGAGAGCATCATGACGATGGTGTTCGACGAGGTGGACACCGGCGTATCGGGCCGCGCCGCGCAGCGCGTCGCCGAGAAGCTGGCGAAGGTTTCCCGGGAAAAGCAGGTGCTCTGCGTGACGCACCTGCCGCAGCTCGCGGCGATGGCGGACACGCACTTTTCGGTCGAAAAGGGCGAGGAGAACGGCCGCACGCTGACCAAGGTCACGGAGCTCGACCACGCGGCGCGCGCGAAGGAGCTGGCGCGGCTGACCGGCGGCGAGAGTATCAGCGAGACGATGCTGCGCGGCGCGGAGGAATTGCTCGACGGCGCGGAGGCGTATAAAAAGACGCTGGCGGGAGGCAGGGCATGAGCAAATTTGCCGAACGTATTTATCGGGAATTTCCCGTGCGGCGCAAGCCGGAGGAGAAGGAAAAGTTCCGCCTCTGGCTCATGGGCGCGCTGCGGGAGCTGGGCTATGACCCGAAGCTGCAGACGCGGGAGACGGCGCTCCAACTCGGCGGGCGTGTGACGAACGTGGTCGCGGGGGACCCTGAGACGGCGAAGCTGCTGCTCGTCGCGCATTATGACACGCCTATCAAATCGCTGCTTCCGCCGCTCATCATGCCGACGCGGCCCGTGTCAGGCTTTCTCTATATGGCGCTGACGCCGGCCTGCGTGCTTTTGGGCAGCTTCGTGCTGTCGTTCGCGCTGACCTTCGCGGTCAACGCGCCGCAGTGGACGCTGCCGATGTTCCTCGTGCTGCTCGTCGCGGCGTTGCTGTATCTGCGCTTCGGGCCGAGTGAGACGAATAACCTGAGCGACAACACCTCCGGAGTCGCGGCGCTGCTCGAAACCGCCGCCGCGCTGACGCCGCGCTACCGCGGCGAGGTCGCGTTCGCGTTCCTCGACGGCGGTTTTGGCGGTATGAGCGGCGCGAAAGGCTTCCGCGCGAAATATCCCTCGGCGAAAGAGAAGACCGTTATCAATCTGAACTGTGTGGCGCAGGGCGACGAACTGCTGATCCTGCCGAGTAAGTACAGCCGCTGGAACGGCGAGGCGCTCGACGCGATTCTCGACAGCTTCGACGGCGAGGGCAATAAAACCGTATTCCTCAAGACGGACGGTCTTGTCTACTATCCCTCGGACAACCGCGCGTTTCGCTACTCGTTTGCGATCTGCGCCTGTGAGCAATTGACGGGCTTCGGCAGAATTATAAGACCAAAAAGAAATCAGTCGATTGATTCGGCAAATCTTGATATTTTGGCGAAAGGATTATGTAAACTCGCGGAAAAATATAACGGATAGGCAGTATCCAATGCGGAATACGAGCCGACTTATCAATATAGAATAATCGAACCACTAAAGGAGAAACGATACGATGCAAATTTACGAAGAGCTGAAAGCCCGCGGCTTGATCGCGCAGGTGACCGATGAGGACGAGATCCGCGAGCTGGTCAACAATGGCAAGGCGACGTTTTACATCGGCTTCGACTGCACGGCGGACAGCCTGCACGTCGGTCATTTTATGGCGCTGTGCCTGATGAAGCGCCTGCAAATGGCGGGCAACAAGCCCATCGCGCTTATCGGCGGCGGCACGACGATGATCGGCGACCCCTCTGGCCGTACGGACATGCGGAAAATGCTCACGCGCGAGGACATCAACCACAACGCCGAGTGCTTCAAGCGCCAGATGGAGAAGTTCATCGAGTTCGGTCCCGGCAAGGCGACGATGCTCAACAACGCCGATTGGCTGCTCGACCTCAACTATGTCGAGCTGCTGCGCGAGGTGGGCGCGTGCTTCTCGGTCAACAACATGCTCCGCGCCGAATGCTACAAGCAGCGCTGGGAGAAGGGGCTCAGCTTCTTTGAGTTCAATTACATGATCATGCAGGCCTATGACTTCTACCACATGTTCCAGACGGTGGGCTGCAATATGCAGTTCGGCGGCAACGACCAGTGGTCGAACATGCTCGCGGGTACGGAGCTGATCCGCCGCAAGCTGGACAAGGACGCCTACGCGATGACCATCACGCTGCTGCTCAACAGCGAGGGCAAGAAGATGGGCAAGACCGCCGCCGGCGCGGTGTGGCTCGACCCGAACAAGACCAGCCCTTATGAGTTCTACCAGTATTGGCGCAACGTCGGCGACGCGGACGTGCTCAAGTGTATTCGCATGCTGACGTTCCTGCCGCTGGAGCAGATCGACGAGATGGACAAGTGGGAGGGCAGCGAGCTCAACCGCGCCAAGGAGCTTCTCGCCTACGAGCTGACGAAGCTCGTCCACGGCGAGGAGGAGGCGGACAAGGCGCAGGAGAGCGCCAAGGCGCTGTTTGGCGGCGGCGGCAGTATGGAGAACGTGCCGACGACGAGGCTGACCGACGACGACCTGACCGATGGAAGGATCGACATTCTGGGCGTGCTGGTCAAGACCGGCCTGTGCCCGTCGCGCGGCGAGGCGCGCCGCCTTGTGCAGCAGGGCGGCGTCACGGTGGACGACGCCAAGGTCGCGAGCATCGACGAGAGCTACGACAAGGACCGCCTTGCTACGGCCGGCATCATGGTCAAAAAGGGCAAGAAGGTTTACCACAAGGTCACGATGTGACGAAAGAGGTGCAAGCCAAGCGGCTTGCACCTCTTTCAGTCGAAATAAAAAATATCCTCAAATTTTTTGTCCAATGCAATGCAAAGCACCAGCGCCAGCTTCGCCGTGGGGCTGAACTGTCCCGTTTCGATGGAGCTGATCGTGTTGCGGGAGACGCCGACCAGCGCCGCAAGCTCCGCCTGTGAGAGTTGCTTTTCCGCCCGCGCGTCCCGGAGGCGGTTTTTCAAAATCAGCTTTTCGTCCATGACGCTTCCTCAGCGGCGGACGATCTGCGCGATCCACAAGGCCATAAACGCGGCGGAAGCAAGCAGATAGCAGATCATGACAAGCAGCTCGTGCTTGCGCTTGCATATGCGGTATTTGTATGCAAATTCCGTGGCCGACCCTGCGCAGAGGACGAACAAGATCTCATAGCACGCCCTGCTGAACACGATCGCATCCACGACGCAGGCCGCGGAGGCGAGGCAGGTGGCAATCACCCACGCGATTTGAGCGCCGGATTTGACAATTTCTGCTTCCGCGATGTCCTGTCCTCGGTTTTCCCGCTGGCTTCTCGCCAAAATTTCTTCTTTGTTCATGAAAGCGCCTCCCACAAATTGCCCTAAGTAAACTTGGCATATCCGCAGTATAGCGCTGCCAAGTTTACTTGTCAAGAAGATTTTGCAAAGTTTTCTTGGCAAATTTTGCGCTGAGAAAAGGCAGCCCACAAGGGCTGCCTTTTCAAACGCTTTGTTACGCCAACTCCTCGGCCAGCGCGTCGAGCTGGGCGCGGACGCCGTCCGTGACCGCCGAGAGGATCTTGACGCTGTGCTCGGCATAGGCGATGTCCTTCAAGCCGTCGAGAAGCGCCATCATGCCCTTCGCCGCCATAGGCGCCCAACTGCCGTTCTCGACCAGCGCGATGGTGCGCTTCTGGTAGCCGCGGTCGGTCAGGTGTCCGATGAAGTCGCGCATCACAGGGAACACGCCGCCGTTGTAGGTCGTGGTGCAGAGCACCAGCTTGTCGTGGCGGAACGCGTCCTCGACCGCTTCGTATTGGTCGTCGCGGGCGAGGTCGGTGACGACGACGCGCTTGCCCTTTTCCCTGAGCTTTGCGGCGAGATACTCCGCCGCCTCGCGGGTGTGGCCGTAGACCGTCGTGTAAGCGATGACCACGCCCTCGGTCTCGACGCCGTAGCTCGACCAGGTATTGTAGAGGTCAAGGTAGTAGCCGAGGTTTTCATTCAGGATCGGGCCGTGGAGCGAGCAGATGGTGTTGATCTCGACGCCGTCGAGCTTCTTGAGCAGGTTCTGCACCTGCGCGCCGAACTTGCCGACGATGCCGAAGTAATAGCGCCTCGCCTCGCAGGCCCAGCCCTCGGGGTCGTCGTAGTCCTGTGCGCCGAACTTGCCGAACGCGTCGGCGGAGAAGAGCACCTTGTCGGTGGAGTCGTAGGTCATGACGACCTCGGGCCAATGCACCATCGGCGCGGTGACGAAGTTGAGCACATGCCTGCCGAGTTCGAGCTTGCTGCCCTCGCCGACGACGACGCGGCGGTCGGGATAGTCGGTGCCGTAGAAGTTGGCGATGAGCTTGAACGCCTGCTGCGAGGCGACGATGGTCGCGTTCGGGAACTTTTCCATAAACGCGGTGATGTTCGCGCTGTGGTCCGGCTCGACGTGCTGCACGACGAGGTAATCCGGCGTCCGGCCCGCGAGCGCGGCGTCGAGCTTTTTCAGCCATTCTTCGCCGAAATGCGCCTCGACGGTGTCCATGACGGCGATCTTGTCGTCGAGAATGACGTAGCTGTTGTACGCCATGCCGCCGGGAACCTCATACAGGCCCTCGAACAGGTCGACCTGATGGTCGTCCACGC
>JAFTGG010000118.1 GCA_017458025.1 Oscillospiraceae bacterium
GGGCGGCTCAAAAAGCTCATCGGCATGAAGGGCTGCGTCACCGCCATTGAGGCGCACTCCGGCATCACGGGACTGATTGCGGAAAAGACGACGGTGCTGCAGGACGGCAAGACCTATCAATTCGACGCAATGTGGCTATCGTCGCTCTGCGATTCCACGGCGAAGGGCAAGCCCGATATCGAAGTGGTGGATATGACCTCGCGTTTCCGAACGATCGAGGACATCATGGAGGTCACGACGAAGCCCATTATCTTCGACGGGGATACTGGCGGGCTTACGGAGCACTTTGTCTACACCGTGCGTTCGCTGGAGCGCATGGGCGTGTCGATGGTCATCATCGAGGACAAGACGGGGCTCAAGAAGAACAGCCTGTTCGGCACGGAGGTCGAGCAGACGCAGGACAGCATTGAGAATTTCTGCGAAAAGATCCGCGCGGGCAAACGGGCGCAGAAGACGCCTGACTTCATGATCTGCGCACGCATCGAGAGCCTGATTCTGGAGCGCGGCATGGACGACGCGCTGACACGCGCGTTCGCGTTCCGAGACGCGGGCGCGGACGCAATCATGATGCACAGCCGTAAAAAAGACCCGGCGGAGATATTCGAGTTTCTGCGGTTGTTCCGCGAAAAGGACAAAATAACGCCGATCGTACTTGTCCCGACCTCGTACAACACGGTTTATGAGGACGAATTTAAGGCCGCGGGAGCCAATGTTATCATCTATGCCAACCAGCTGACGCGTACCGGCTTCCCAGCGATGCAGAACGCGGCGCGGATGATTCTGGAGAACCACCGTGCGAAGGAGTGCGACGATATCTGCATGCCTATCAAAGATATCATCACGCTGATTCCGGAGGAGTGACGTGGGCCAGATGATTTGTCACGGCGCGGAGGCGTTGCCGGAAATATGGGAGGCGCTCCGCGCGAAAAAGCTGTTGCTGGTGTGCGGCGCATCGTTTGACCGCTTGCCGCTGCATAACGCGCTTATTCCGCGCGAAACGGAGACAATCCGCTTCTCCGGCTTTACCTCGAACCCTCGCTATGAGGATGCGCAAACGGGCGCGGAGATATTTCGCGGGGGAAACTGCGACGCGATCCTGGCGGTGGGCGGCGGCAGCGCCATAGATGTGGCGAAGTGTATCAAGCTGTTCAGCGGCACGCCGGCACCGCTGGTGGCGGTACCGACGACAGCGGGGACGGGCAGCGAGTCGACGCGGCACGCGGTACTCTACAAAGACGGCGTCAAGCAGTCGATCTCCGATCCCAGCATCGTGCCGGACTACGCGGTGCTGGAACCGAAACTGCTGCAAGCATTGCCTCTCTACCAAAAGAAATGCACGATGTTGGACGCGCTGTGCCAAGGCATCGAGTCGTGGTGGTCGGTCAATGCTACAAACGAGAGCATGGCCTTTTCCAAAGCCGCCGTCGAGGGCGTCGCCGCGAATTGGCGGGCATATATCGGAGAAAATGACGCCGGAGCCGCGGCGCGGGTCATGGAGGCGGCAAACGCCTCGGGGCGGGCGATCGACATCACGGCGACCACCGCGCCGCACGCGATGAGCTACAAGCTCACATCGCTGTACGGCTTGCCGCACGGCCACGCGGTCGCGCTTTGCATGGGCGAGGTCTGGCCGTATCTGCTCGCGCACACGGATGCGTGTATCGACCCAAGGGGGCGGGCGCATCTTGAACGTGTGCTGGAGGCAATTGAGGAAGTATTGTCCTTAGACGGATACCGCGCGATGCTTTCGGCGCTTGACCTGAAGCGCCCAGCAGCTCGGGATAAAGACGCGGAGCTTGACATGCTTGCGCACTCAGTCAATCCCGAACGGCTCAAAAACAATCCGGTGGCGTTGACAGGGAATACCTTGTACGCCATGTACGAAAGGATCTTGCAGTAAATGAAAGCGGAACGGTTCATGGAGCTTTTAGGCGCCGATTTCTATACAGGCGTGCCGGATTCACAGCTCAAAGCGCTGTGCGACTGCCTGACGGCGGTATATGGCACAGACCCAATGCATCATGTCATTGCCGCGAATGAGGGCAACGCCGTGGGACTTGCGGCGGGCTACTACCTTGCGACCGGCAAAACGGCGGCGGTCTATCTCCAAAATTCCGGCGAGGGCAATATCATCAATCCTGCCGCGTCGCTGTGCAACGAACAGGTGTACGGTATTCCGGTCATTTTTGTGGTCGGCTGGCGCGGCGAGCCGGGCGTCCATGACGAGCCGCAGCATATCTACCAAGGTGCGGTTACGCTCAAGCTGCTTGAGGATATGGATATCGCGTCGTGCGTTATCGGGCCGGAAACCTCTGAGGAGGAGATGGCGACAAAGGCGACGGAGTTCCGCGCATTGCTTGCGCAGGGAAAGCAGGTGGCGTTTGTCGTGCGCAAGGGCGCGCTGGCTTATGACGGAAAGGTATCCTATGCCAATGGCTTTACTATGCGGCGGGAGGAGATTATCCGGCGCATCATCGCGGTCAGCGGAGACGATCCCATTGTCTCTACCACCGGCAAGGCGAGCAGGGAGCTGTTTGAGCTGCGCGAGGCGGCGGGCGAGGGCCACGAGCGGGATTTCTTGACCGTCGGCTCGATGGGGCACAGCTCGTCGATTGCGCTGGGGATCGCGCTGCAAAGACCGGAGAAGAAGGTTTGGATCATCGACGGCGACGGCGCGGCGCTGATGCACATGGGCGCGCTGGCGGTGCTGGGCGCAATAAAGCCGCGGAATGTAGTACATATTATCATCAACAACGGCGCGCACGAGAGCGTAGGCGGTCAACCGACGGCAGCGTCTAGAATCGATCTTGCAGCAATCGCGCGTGGCTGCGGTTATCCGAACGCGGTTTCCGTCGACAGTTTTGGCGAGCTTGACCGCGCATTGCGCGAGGCAAAGGGGAAAAGCGAATTGACGCTGATTGAGGCAAAGTGCGCAATTGGCGCGCGCAGCGATCTGGGGCGACCGACAACCACGGCAAGAGAAAATATGCAAAATTTTATGAGCAACCTGCAAGGGGAATAATTATACTGAACTCATATAAGAAGATTTCATTTATGGTATCGTTTTATAGCACCGAAGGCTTATTTGGTGTTCTGCGAAAAAGAAGCATACCTGTTGTAGCATCATGACGAATGGTGGAGTGCGGCAAACCTCGATGATAAAAGGGGTTGCCGCACTCTGCTGTCACCCTGGGGCGCGGACAATACCCAAAAGCTCCTTGACGTGCTGGACGAGTACGGCGTCAAAGCGACGTTTTTCGTTGTGAGCGCGTGGGCGGAGCAGTATCCGGATACGGCAAAGTCGATCATCGAGCACGGGCATGAGTTGATGAATCACTCGACCAAGCATGACCATTACAATTCTTTGACTGCCGACCAGATTGTCGCAGACGTGAACAAGTGCAACGACGTTATTGAGTCGCTGACCGGCGTTCGTCCGACGCTGATCCGCTGCCCGTTTGGAGAATACGACGATCACGTCATCTCGGCGATCCGCTCGATCGGCATGGAGCCGATACAATGGGACGTGGACAGCCTCGACTGGAAGGGTATCTCCGCCGCGGAGATTACCAAACGCGTGACAAGCAAAGTCGGCAGCGGCTCGATCGTGCTGTTCCATAACGCGGGCGAGCACACCCCCGAGGCACTGCCGGACATCTTGCGGTATCTCAAACAGGAGAGCTATGAGGTCGTACCGATTTCGGAGATACTGATCGACGGGGAATATACCATCGATCA
>JAFTGG010000119.1 GCA_017458025.1 Oscillospiraceae bacterium
CCCGATGTCGCAGGAGGAGATCGAGGCGATGATGGCCGCCGCGGCAGGCGCCGCAGCGCCCGCTCCGGCCCCGGCCGCGGCTCCCGCGTACGGCATGCCGCCCGGCTGGATGGAAATGCAGCAGCAGATGCAGCAGCAAATGCAAATGCAGATGCAGCAGATGCAGCAGCAGATGGCCGCTATGCAGCAGCAGGCGCTGCAAGCCCAGCAGGCGGCGGCAAAGCCCGACCCCAAGGTGATCGCGACGAAAGCGCCCACGATGCCGACCCTCGCGGACGGCACGGCGCTGACCACGGAGGAGACCCAGAACCTCGACCTTATCATGGGCGTGTCGCTGGAGATCGCGGTGGAGATCGGGCGCACCCGCAAGAAGGTGCAGGATATCCTCGCGCTCAGCAAGGGCTCGCTGGTCGTCCTCGACAAGCTGGCGGGCGACCAGGTGGACGTCTTCGTCAACGGCAAGTGCATCGCACACGGCGACGTGGTCGTCATCGACGACAACTTCGGCATTCGCATCAGTGAAATCGTGCAGAAGCCGAGTCTCGATAATCTTACTTAAGTCCAACAACCAAAATCAGTTTTATTGAATGAAAGGAAGACAAAACGATGGCAACGATTTTAACTGCTGACGATGCGGCCTTCATGAGAAAGGTCATCAAGGACACCCTCAGCAAGAACGGCTTTACCGACGTGGTGGAGGCGGTCGACGGTGCGGACGCCGTGGCGAAGTTTGACGAATGCCACCCCGACCTCGTGATCCTCGACATCACCATGCCGAACATGGACGGCTTGGAGGCGCTCAAGGCGATCAAGGCGAAGAATCCCGCCGCCAACTGCGTTATGTGCTCGGCGATGGGCCAGGAGGCTATGGTCATCGACGCGATCCAGAACGGCGCGAAGGACTTCATCGTCAAGCCCTTTAAGCCCGACCGTATCATGAAGACCGTGACCACGATCCTCGGCAATCCGTAATGGCCAATTTCTGGTCGCTGCTCGGCGTATTGGCGGCCGTCGTCCTGATCCTCTACCTCGCGTACGCCGCGACGAAGTGGATCGGGACGCACAGCGCGCCGGGGGGCTCCGGACCGCTGCATGTGGGGACAAACGCCAATTTCCGTATTCTCGGCCAGCTGGGCGTGGGACGGAACGAGCGGCTTGTGCTCGCGCGTCTGGACGAGCGGTGCTACCTGCTCGGCGTGACCGAACATCAGATCACGCTGCTCCGTGAGCTTGACGGCGACGAGGCCGCGGCTTGGCTCGCGCAGGGCGAACAGCCCTCCGCGCCCGGCTTTGCGGAGATCCTGAGCAAGAACCTGCGGAAGAAGAAATGAGAGCGCTGCGATGAACATAGATGGTCTCATCAATATAAACGGCGACAGCGTACAAACGCTGGAGGTCATCTTCCTCACGACGATGATCATGCTGCTGCCCTTCGTGGTGGTCATGATGACGTCGTTCACCCGCTATATCATCTCGTTTTCATTTCTCCGCAACGCGCTCGGCACGCAGCAGACGCCGCCGAACATGGTGCTCGTCGGCCTCGCGCTGTTTCTGACGCTGTTCACGATGTCGCCCGTTATCGACCAGATCAACGAGGAGGCGTGGACGCCCTACACCGAGGAGCGCATCACGCAGGAGGAGTTTTTCTCCCGCGCGCAGGTGCCGCTCAAGCGGTTCATGGCGAACAACACCGAGACCTCGGCGACCCGCCTGTTCTGCAACATGGCGGGCTTGGAGGTTCCCGAGAGCATTGACGAGAACGTGGAGCTCCCGCTCCGCGTCGTGACCTCGGCGTTTGCGACGAGCGAGCTCAAAAGGGCGTTTGAGATCGGACTGTATCTCTATATCCCGTTTCTGCTCATCGACATCATCGTATCCTCGACGCTCATGTCTATGGGTATGATCATGCTGCCGCCGGCGATGATCTCCACGCCGTTCAAGCTGCTCCTGTTTATCACGATCAACGGTTGGGAACTGCTGTTCTCGACGCTGATCCAGACGTTCCGCTGACCGGGAGGTGAGGGTACGCTATGACTGTTGAGCAGGTCATTGACGTTTTTCGCGACGGCATCAGCGTGGCGATCCGTCTGGGCGCGCCGATCCTGCTGCTGTGCATGCTTGTCGGCGTGATCGTGGCGCTTTTGCAGGCGGTGACGCAGATCCACGAGCAGTCGATCTCCTTCGTGCTGAAGCTGATCGTCGTGGTGATGCTCCTCTCTCTCGGCGGGGGCTGGATGCTTGAGTCGCTGCAGGAGTACACCTACCGGCTTTTTGAGCTGATGCTGTAGGTGCGGCCATGTTCAATTGGACGGCATTCACACTGCTTCTTTTTATCATCATGCGCATGTCGGGCTTTGTGCTGTTCAACCCCATTTTCGGGCGCAGCGGTATTCCGGCGTCCTTCCAGACGGGCTTCATTCTGATGCTCTCCTGGATGGTCTACGGCGTCTACGGCGGCGGGAGCGTCGAAGTCCCCGCCACGCTGCTGGGACTCGGGCTCAAGCTTTTGATGGAGCTTGGCCTCGGCTTCCTCTTTGGTATCGTAATGCGCTTTTTCTTCTATATTCCGGATCAGGCGGGCGAGCTGATCGACTCGCAGATGGGCATGAGCATGGCGCGCACCTATGACGCGACGAGTCAATCCCAGACGACGTCGACGGCCAACCTCCTGAATGTCATGGCAATGCTGCTCTTTTTCGCGGCGAACGGCCATATTACGCTGCTGCGCATCATGCTGACTTCGAGCGAGATCGTCCCCTTCGGGACGGTGATGCTCGGCCGGCAGGCGGCGGAACGCGTGGTGGAGCTGTTCGCGGAGTGCGTTATTCTGGCGATGAAGCTGGGATTTCCCATTCTGGGCGCGGAGCTGTTGGGGCAGATCGGCATGGGCGTTTTGATGAAAGCGATCCCGCAGATCAATGTCTTTGCCATCAACATTGAACTGAAAGTGCTGGTCGGGCTATTCATGCTCCTGTTCCTCATCGCGCCGATGGGCGAATTTTTGCTGCAGGCGGAATCCCTGATGCTTGAGGAGCTGGAAGGGCTCTTATCGCTGACGGCTCCGTAGCGGCGCGGACTCAGGAACCGGCCAAAAGGGGGGATAAGGCTTGGCGGAAGGCGAAAAAACCGAAAAAGCCACCCCGAAAAAACGGCGGGATGAACGAAAAAAGGGCCACGTCATGATGAGCAAGGACGCGGTCGCGGTCGCGTCGCTGATCGGCAGCGTGCTGATCCTCCGGCTGACCTTTTCCTCGGCGGCGGACCAGATCCGGCGGTTTATCCAATACTGCTTCGCGTTGGCAAGGGACCCCAATGTTGCGCCCATGCCCAAGGAGCTGCTGCTCCAGAGCATCGTGCTTGTGGCGCGCGTCGCCGGGCCGCTGCTCGCGGTGACGATTTTGCTGACGCTGGTCGCCACTATGGCGCAAACGCGTATGCTGGTCTCCTTTGAGCTCATCAAGCCGAAGTTTGACAAGATCAATCCGATCAACGGCTTCAAGAACCTCTTTTCGCTCAAGAGCCTGGTGGAGGTTTTGAAGAACACCATCAAGATCGGTATTCTGCTCTATATCATCTACACCTCGCTGCGCGATATCATGCAGGTGGCGGAGCAGTATCTCTACGCCGATATCGCGGGCGCGAGCGCGCATCTGTTCAACGCGATTTTCCTCATGCTGATGAAGGTCATTCTCGCGTTCCTCGTCATCGCCGCCGCGGACTTTTTGTACCAATGGTGGGACTTCGAGCGGCAGATGCGCATGACCAAGCAGGAGGTCAAGGAAGAATACAAACAGACCGAAGGCGATCCGCAGGTCAAGGGCCGCATCAAGCAGCTGCAGCGGCAGATGTCGCAGTCGCGCATGATGCAGCAGGTGCCGGGCGCGGACGTGGTCGTGCGCAACCCGACCCACGTCGCGGTGGCGCTCCGGTATCGCCCCGGCGAGGACGCGGCGCCTATCGTGCTGGCGAAAGGGCTCGATTACCTCGCGCTCAAGATCGTGGAGGTCGCGGAGGAAAACGATATCGTCACGATCGAGAACCGTCCGCTCGCGCGCCAGCTATACGCCGAGGCGGAGCTCAATCGGGCGATCCCGCCGGACCTCTACGAGGCTGTGGCGGACGTCATGGTCTACCTCTATCGAATGGATCGTATCCAGTC
This sequence comes from Oscillospiraceae bacterium, assembly GCA_017458025.1. GTDB lineage: Bacteria > Bacillota > Clostridia > Oscillospirales > Oscillospiraceae > Hominicoprocola. The sequence continues at coordinate 4,160 of JAFTGG010000119.1, forward strand.
GCCGTCTGAGGCGGCGCAGGAGCGGGGGCTGGCGCAGCCGCAGTAAAGACGCAGAAAGGGCGAAAGCATGAAGATACGGCAGTTATTGCAAAATAACGCGGTCACGTTGTTCGTGGTCGTTGTCGTGTTGTTCATGATCATTCCGATCCCGTCCCAACTGCTGGATATTCTGCTGGTCCTCAATATCTCGCTTTCCATCATCATTCTTGTCATCACGATGAATATCCAGGAGGCGCTGGAGTTTTCCATCTTTCCGTCGCTTCTGCTCATCACAACGCTGTTCCGTCTCGGCATGAACATCTCGTCCACCCGACTGATCCTGCGCGACGGCGCGACGGTCGGCGAGGCGGCGGCGGGCAACGTGATCGGCGCATTCAGCGAGCTGATTACCGCCGGCAACGTCGTCATCGGCTTTATCATCTTCATCATCATCGTGCTCGTCCAGCTCATCGTCATCACGAAGGGCGCCGAGCGCGTGTCCGAGGTCGCGGCGCGTTTCACGCTCGACGCGATGCCCGGCAAGCAGATGGCGATCGACGCCGACCTCAACTCCGGCATGATCGACGAACAGACCGCGCGTCTGCGCCGCTCGAAGATCCAGCGCGAAGCGGATTTCTACGGCGCGATGGACGGCGCGACGAAGATCGTCAAGGGCGATTCGACCATGTCGATCATTCTCTCGCTCGTCAACCTCGTCGGCGGTATCGTTATCGGCATGGTGCAGGGCGGCATGGACTTTTCCACGGTGCTTGACACTTACGCGAGGCTCACCGTCGGCGACGGCCTTGTGTCCCAGATCCCCGCGCTGATGATCTCCACCGCCACGGGCATGATCGTGACGCGCTCCGTTTCCGAGGGCAGCCTCGGCGAGGACGTGCGCTCGCAATTCACCGCCCAGCCGACCGCCATCATGGTCGCCGGCGGCGCGATGCTGTTCCTCGCGGTCATCCCGGGCACGCCGACCGTTTCGCTGCTGCTGGTCGGCGGCGCGCTGCTGGCGGGCGGACTGTATCTGCTGCGCCGGATGCGCGGCCAGACCGCGCAGGCGGAAGCGGAGGCGCAGGCGCAGGCCG
>JAFTGG010000120.1 GCA_017458025.1 Oscillospiraceae bacterium
TCGACACCTCGAACGCCGTGCGCTCCTCGGGGCCGGTGTCAAGTATCTTCGTATAATTCCGGCTCTGTACCCTGCCCTCAAGCGCGAGGCGATCACCCACCGTCATGCCCGCCACCCGGGACGCCACCTGCCCCCACGCGATGCAGGGCAGATAGTCCGCTCTGCCATAGTGCCGGTTGACGGCGAGAATGATGTCGCAGATACTGCGCCCCAGCGGCGTGCGGCGCAGATACGGCTGCTTGCACAGGACGCCCGAGAGCAGAATCCTGTTAAAAAAGCTGCCGTCGCTCTCCGCGAGCTCCTGCGCGAGCACCGTGATGACGAGGCGGCTGCCCTGCCCGCTTTTGTTGTTGAACGAGCGTAGCTGGCCAATGACGCGCAGCGGCGTCTCCCCCGCGATATCCACGTCGCGCAGTTGGCTTTCGCTTACCACCACGACGGGACGGTCCGCCTGTCCGGACAGGCGGTCGACCCGCAGCGGGAATTTGTAGAACCTCTGACCGTGGTTTTCGTGAGAATACCGTGGCTCCGCCTCCGCGACGCCCCACAATTCGACGTAATTCTGGCTGACTTCCATGACGTACCCCTCTTGCTTTCGTTGCTCCATCTTATGAGCGGACGCCGCGGGGTATGCCGCCAGATTGCCGTTGACGAAAGGCCGTTTTTTCCGTATAATGCTATAAGTCTGTCAAAGGAGCTCGGCTATGAATCCTTTTACCCTGCAAGACGATATGCTTTTGGGCGTCTCCCTGCCCGCCACACAGTGCCTTGGCGGCGAGATCGAAAGCAGCTGGGTCTATTGGTGGGGCCTCGGCTATGTCCGCGACCACGCCTCGCCCGCCGTCGCCGCCCAGCACGCGGCGCATTGGCGCGAGGACCTCGCGCTCATACAGGACCTCGGCGCGCAGTCCGTGCGCCTCGGCGTTGATTGGACGCGCGTCGAACCGTGCGAAGACGAGTTCGACGATGCCGAGCTCCATCGCATACGCGACGAGATCGCCGCGCTCAAGGCGGCAGGCATGCGCGTCACGCTGGAGCTGCACCGCTTCACGAATCCCGTGTGGTTTGAGGAAAAAGGCGGTTTTGAGCGCGAAGAAAACCTCTCCTGCTACCTCTCCTACATCGAACGCGTCGCGGGCTTCGCCGGCGGGCTGGTCGACGAGTACCTGACCTTTGCCGAGCCGAACGCCTACGCCGTCGGCGGATATCTTGGCGGCGACTGGCCGCCGGGCGCCAACAATCCGTCGCGCTGCTACCGTGTGCTGACGCACATGGCGCAGTGCCATATCCTCGCTTACGGCCTGCTGCGCCAGATGCACGAGGCGATGGGCTACCCGATCGCCCGTGCGGGCGTATCGCTGCGCGCGCGGGAGTTTTCCGCCGCCACGAACAGCGCCGCGCAGCGGCTGCTCATCGCGACGGCGGAGCGCAGCTTTGAAGCGGCGTTCCGCGCGTTCTGCCTCGGGCAGACGCTTCTGCCGATGAAGTACAACCGATATGTCGTTCCCGGGAAATACTGCGACTTCCTCGCGATCGACTGGTACGGGCGCACGGACGTGTCCGAGCCGCTGGATCTGACGCCGTTCGCGAAGCGCGGCGGCGCCGGCAGCCCGAAAGCCCTGCTCGCGCTGGCGCGGCGGCTGCACGCGCTCGCGCCGCTGCCCATTCATATTGCGCTCGCGGGCGTCGAGGACGGCGAACGCGTCGACCTGCTCGCGTCGTATCTTCGCGCGCTTTCCGGCAGCTCTCTGCCCGTCGAGCGCGTCGTCTACGCGCCGCTGCTCGACGGATTTGAGCAGCTCGACGGCAACAGCAGGCGGCTGGGGCTCGTGCGCGTCGACTTTGAAACGCAGGCGCGCGAGATCAAGCGCAGCGGCGAATTTTTCCGCGATCTCGCGCACGCGCGCGGCGCGGACGCGGCGCTGCTCGCAAAATTCGGAGGCTGAGCTTTCATGGAAGACATCATTACGAAATTCGTCCTGCCCGCGCGGGTCGTCTCCTGCGACCCCTGGGGCAACGGGCATCTCAACCGCACATTCCGCCTCGCGCTCGCGGACGGCTCGCATTACATTTTGCAGAGCGTCAGCCGCACGGCGTTCCACGACATTCCGGGGCTGATGGAGAACTTCGCCGCCGTGACGAAGGTGCTTGCCGAGCAGTCGGCCGACCCGCGCGCCTGCCTGCACCTGATCCCCACGCGCGACGGACACGACTATCTGATCGACGAATACGGCGAATATTGGCGCATGCTCGACTTCGTCGAGGGCAGCGTGTGCCTGCAGAGTCCCGAATCGCCGGAGGATTTTTATCAGAGCGCGGTCGCGTTCGGCAGCTTCCAGCGCATGCTGCGCGGCTTCCCCGCCGATACCCTCCACGAGACGATCCCCCGCTTCCACGATACGCCCGACCGCTATCGCAAGCTACGCGCCGCCATTGCCGCCGACGAGTATGGGCGCGTAAAAGATGCGTCAAGCGAAATTGCTTTCGCCCTCGCACGGGAAAAGGACGCGGGCGTATTGCAGAAAATGCGCGACGACGGCACGCTGCCGCTGCGCGTAACGCACAACGACACCAAGCTCAACAACGTCATGCTCGACGAAAAAACGCGCAAGGCGCTGTGCGTCATCGACCTCGACACGGTGATGCCCGGGCTTGCCGCCTATGACTTTGGCGACGCGATCCGCTTTGGCGCGTCCACCGCCGCCGAGGACGAAAAAGACCTGAGCAAGGTCAGCCTGGATCTGGAAATGTTCCGCGCGTTCGCGCGGGGCTTTATTCCCGCGTGCGGCGGACTGACCGGCGCGGAGCTCGACTCGCTGCCGCTCGGCGCGAAGATTATGACGCTTGAGTGCGGCGTGCGCTTCCTCACCGACTATCTGGAGGGCGACAGCTATTTCTCCGTCGCTTACTCCACGCATAACCTCGACCGCGCGCGGACGCAGTTCAAGCTCGCCGCCGACATCGAGGCGAAGTGGGAGGATATCCTCGCCATCATGCGTGACGTGACGAACGCATAAGAAAAACCACCCGTTTGGGTGGTTTTTCTTTATTCCACGGTGACGGATTTCGCGAGGTTGCGCGGCTTGTCGATGTCGCAGCCGCGCTGGAGCGCGACGTAGTACGCGAACAATTGCAGCGGAACGACGCCCAGACTCGGCAGCAGCATATCCGCCGTGTCGGGGACCGTCAGCACGCTGTCCACCGTCTTTTCCATCTCCGCGCGGCGGCTCTCGGTCGTGAGCGCCAGCACGTCCGCGCCGCGCGCCTTGACCTCGACCACGTTGCTCATCGCCTTGTCGAACAGCTTGCCGTAGGTGCCGAGCGCCACGACCAGCGTGCCGTCCTCGATGAGCGAGATCGTGCCGTGCTTCAGCTCGCCGGAGGCGTAGGCCTCGGAGTGGATATAGGAGATCTCCTTGAGCTTCAGCGAGCCCTCCAGCCCCAGCGCGTAGTCGAGGTTGCGTCCGATGAAGAAGATCGAGTTGTGGTTGAAGTGCTGCGCGGCGAACATCTGAATGTCCTCGTGGTGCGAGAGCACCGTCTCCATCTTCTCCGGCAGCGTCTGCAGCTCCGCGACGACCTCCGCGTATTCCGCGGGATCGACCGTACCCAGCGCCTCGCCGAACGCGAGGCCGACCATATCCAGCACCGCGAGCTGCGTCGAATACGCCTTCGTCGTCGCGACGGCGATCTCCGGCCCCGCCCAGGTGTAGAGCACGTCGTCCGACTCGCGCGCAATGGACGAGCCGACCACGTTCACGATGGAGAGGATATACGCGCCGCGGGCCTTCGCCTCGCGCAGCGCCGCCATAGTGTCGAGCGTCTCGCCCGATTGGCTGATGACGATGACCAGCGTGTGTTCGTCCACGATGGGATCGCTGTAGCGGAACTCGGAGGCGAGGCAGACCTCGACGCTTCTGCGCGTCAGATGTTCGAGCGTGTACTTGCCCAGCATACCTACATGGTACGACGAGCCGCAGGCAACGATGAACACGCGGTCAAAATCGCGGATCTGCTCCGCCGTCAAGCGCATGTCGTCGAACACGATCCTGCCGTCCTTGAGGCGCGGCGAGATCGCGCTGCGCAGCGCCTCGGGCTGCTCGAAAATCTCCTTGAGCATGAAGTGCGGATAGCCGCCCTTCTCCGCCGCCGACACTTCCCAATCAATGTGATGATGTTCTTTCGCAACGGGCTGCTGCAGCGCGTCGTAGACCTCGATGCCGTCCTTGGTGAGGACGGCGACCTCGCCGTCCTCCATGTACGCGACCTCTCGGGTATGCTTGATGAGCGCGGTCACGTCGGAGGCGATAAA
>JAFTGG010000121.1 GCA_017458025.1 Oscillospiraceae bacterium
CACCGCCGCGCCGAGCTTCGCCAGCTCGCCGAAATCAGCCTTGTCGGGCCGCTCCGCCGCCAGCGCGCCGGAAAACACATGGCGGCACGCGAACGCGCCCGCGCCGACGGTGTGGAAGCCGCCGGACGCAAGACAGGCGCACAGCTCCGCGAGCGAGTTGTCGAACGCGCGGTTGCCAAAGGTCACGAGCGCTACGGCGAGCGCGCCGTTGCCGGCAAAGCCTGCTTTCCAATACGGCAAAAGCTTGTTCGGCAGCTTGCCCGCGTAGGTCGGGCTGCCGCAGATCACGAGGTCTCCCGCTTCAAAAGCATGCGTCTCCTCCCGCGCGGCGGGAAAAGTTATGTCAACTGTTTCCATCGGCGCCTCAAAGCTCTCCGCCAGCGCGGCCGCGAGCGTCGTCACAAGACGGCGCGTCGTACCGGCGGGGCTGAAATACACCGCGTAAACCCTCTTGACCTCCATCAGAGCTTAAAGTCCTCCGCGCTGTACTTGCCGCTGTTCAGCGCCGCGGGACGGGGCGGCACGCGCTTGAGCGGGTCGTAAACGAACTTGCGGCAATGCGCCGCCGCGTCCATGACGCCCTTGCGCGCGCAGGCGACCTCGCGGTCGTTGATCGCGCTGCCAAAGGCGCAGTAGGCGCAGCGCTTTTCCATATTTTTGCGGAACAGTTCCATGATGATCCCCTTACAGCGCCTGAAGCACCAGCTTGTCGTCCTCCATCACGGCGCGCAGCTGCGTGACGGGATTCTCATACGAGTCGATGATCTTCGCCGCCATGACGTCCTCCAGCTCCTTCTGGATCGTGCGGCGCAGGTTGCGCGCGCCGTAGGTCGCGGAGAACGATTTCTTAACGAGATAGTCGACGACCGCGTCGTCGTAGCTGAAGTGCAGCCCCTTGTCCTCAAGGCTCGTTTGCAGCTCGCCGAGCATAATGCGGGCAATATCGGTGAAGTTCGCCTCGTCCAGGCGGTTGAAGCAGATGATCTCGTCGACGCGGTTGATGAACTCGGGGCGCAGAAACTCGCCCAGCGCTTTCATGGCGCGGTCCTTGTTCTGCTCGTTCATCGTCATGCCGAAGCCCAGCGAGCCGCCCTTGCGGTCGCTGCCGGCGTTGGAGGTCATGACGATGACCGTGTTCTCGAAATTCACCTTGCGCCCGTGCGCGTCGGTGATCTCGCCGTCGTCCAAAATTTGCAGCAGAATGTTGAGCACGTCCGGGTGCGCCTTCTCGATCTCGTCGAACAGAATCACGGCATAGGGCTTGCGGCGGATCTTCTCCGTCAGTTGTCCCGCCTCGTCGTAGCCGACGTAACCCGGCGGCGAGCCGACGATGCGCGACACGGAGTGCTTCTCCATGAACTCCGACATATCGAGCCGGATCAGCGAATCGGGAGAATTGAACAGGTCCTGCGCCAACTGCTTGACGAGCTCGGTCTTGCCGACGCCGGTGGGGCCGACGAAGATAAACGACACGGGCTTGTGCTTCGGCGAGATGCCGACGCGGTTGCGGCGGATCGCGGCGCTGACCGCCTCGATGGCCTCGTCCTGCCCGACGACGTGCTCGCGCAGGCGCGCATCCAGCTCGCTCAGGCGCTTAAATTCGTCCTCGCGGATGCGGCTGGCGGGGATCTTCGTCCACAGCTCGATGACGCGGGCAAGATTGTCCATACTCAGCGTCGGATCGCCGTCCCTGCACAGGCCGTCGAACTCCGCGTTGAGCTGAATGACGTGGCTCCTGATCTCCGCGAGGCGGGCAAAGTCGGTGTGCTCGGTATCCGCCTCCAGCAGCTCGCGCTCCTTTTCGAGATCGTCGATCTCGCGGCGCAGCTCCATACGGCGGTTGATGTTTTTATCGTGCAGGTTCAGGTCGGAGCAGGCCTCGTCGATCAGGTCGATGGCCTTGTCCGGCAGAAAGCGGTCGGTGATGTAGCGCTCGGAGAGCAGCACCGCCTGACGCAAAATGCCCTCGGGGATCACGACGCCGTGGAAGCTCTCGTAGTAGTGCGCGATGCCCTTCAAGATCTTGAGCGTATCCTCCTCGTTCGGCTCGTTGACCGTCACGGGCTGGAAGCGGCGTTCGAGCGCGGTATCCTTCTCGATGTGCTTGCGGTACTCGGTAAAGGTCGTCGCGCCGATGACCTGGATCTCGCCGCGGGAAAGCGCGGGCTTCAGAATGTTCGCCGCGTTCATGCTGCCCTCGGCGTCGCCCGCGCCGACGATGTTATGCACCTCGTCGATGACGAGAATGACGTTGCCGGTCTTGCGAATCTCCTCGATCAGGCCCTTCATGCGGCTCTCGAACTGCCCGCGGAACTGCGTGCCCGCGACGAGCGCGGTGAGGTCGAGCAGATACACTTCCTTGGAGCGCAGCTTGAACGGCACCTCGCCCGCGGCGATGCGCTGGGCGAGGCCCTCGGCGATGGCGGTCTTGCCGACGCCCGGCTCGCCGATGAGGCAGGGGTTGTTCTTCTGGCGGCGGTTCAAGATCTGCACGACGCGCTCGATCTCCTCAGCGCGGCCGATGACCGCGTCCAGCTCGCCCTTGCGGGCGCGCGCGGAGAGGTTGATGCAGTAGCTGTCGAGGAACTTGTGCTTCTTCTCGCCCTTCTTTTCGCCGCGCGTCGGGCGCTGCTGGGACTCGCCGCCCTCGCTCGCGCCCTCGCCGCTCTGGGCGGGCTGTCCGCCGCCGAACAGGCGGTTGAGGAACGGGAAGGTGGCGGTCTTGCCCTCCTCCTCGTCAAGCTCGTCGTCGTCGATATTCTCAAGATTCTCCGCGCCGCCGAAGGCGCCGAGCATCTCATTGGAGATGGCGTCGAGGTCCTCGTCGGTGATGCCCATGCGGCGCATCACCTCTTCGACCTGCGGGAGCCCCACCTTCTTCGCGCAGCTCAGGCACAGGCCCTCATTGATGTTCTGCCCGTTTTCCATGCGGGTCAGGAACACGACCGCGACGTTTTTCTTGCATCTGGAACAAAGTTGTGGCTGCATGTTGGTATATCCTCCGTTGGGTTACGCGTTATGCGTGAAAGATGAGATCAGCTCAACCGGCGAACGGTTGAGGAAAATCGGCAGTAAGTACGTGTCGTCCGCGTAGTCGGTCAGAACGCCGTTCCCGAGCCGCGCGGTGATGAAAACTACGACATAGAGCAGCAGCACCGCCTCGATCAGACCGATGG
>JAFTGG010000122.1 GCA_017458025.1 Oscillospiraceae bacterium
CGACGAGCTGCTTGCCGACGGCGAGGCGCTGCGCTTTCTGCAAAAGCCCGCGAGCTGGGAGAACGCCGCCTATCCGATCATCCGTCTGACGCTGCCGAAATTCGACGTCGTCTCCGATCTCGACCTCATCGAAGGACTGAAAGCCCTCGGCGTCACCGACGTGTTCGACGCGCGGGTCTCGGACTTCACCCCGATGACGCGGGATATGCCCGCGTCTGTGTCCAAAGCGGAGCACGCCGCCCGCGTGACCGTCGACGAGGATGGCGTGGTCGCCGCGGCGTATACGGTGATGGCGGCGAGCGGTGGCGCCATGCCGCCGGAGGACGAGATCGACTTCGTGCTCGACCGCCCGTTCCTCTTTGTCATCACAGGCACGACCGGATTGCCGCTGTTCGTCGGCGTGGTCAATCAGCCGTAAAAAGAAAATCAACAAGCTCATGTTTAGGATTTGCTTCGGCGGGACACAATACCGTCGAAGCAAATCTTTGTTACGGAGGTAAACATGAGCAATCCAGGCAGCCGCGGCACGCGGCATTTCTTTGACGGGACGGGCGTCTACATAGCCCTGTTCCTCGTTGTGACGGCGCTCGCCGTCGCGGGCTATTGGACGCTGATCCCTCATTCCACGGTCGACGAGCCGGTCGTCGACGAGACCCCCGCCATTCCCGCTCCCGCGCCGGTGACGCCGATCGCCGCGCCGGAGCCGGAGGCCGAGCCGGATACCCCCACGATGCCGGAGCTGGAGGACGTCGTGCCGGTACAGAGCGCCGTAACGGTCCTGCTGCCGGACGCCGAAACCATCGACCTGACCCCGACGCCGCCGGCGCTGGTGGTAAAGCCGCTCGTCGGCGAAACGGTGGCGGCGTTCTCGATGGACGAGCTGCGCTACAGCGAGACGATGGGCGATTGGCGCACGCATGACGGCGTGGACATCGCCGCCGAGCCGGGCACGCAGATCTGCGCCGCCAGCGCGGGCACGGTGCGCGAGATCTATGACGACGACCTCATGGGCACGACCGTCGTCCTCTCCCACGACGGCGGCTATGACACGATCTACGCCAATCTCCAGGCGGTTCCGACCGTCGAGGTCGGCGATTACGTCACCGCCGGACAGGTCATCGGCTCCGTGGGCCGCACGGCGCTGGGCGAATCGGCGCTTGCGCCGCATCTGCATTTCGGCGTCACAAAGGACGGCGAATACGTCGACCCCGCGGAATTTTTGAAATAAACTGCCGTTTCGCTTGCGCGGCAAACGCAGAATATGCACGCAAGCGCCGACAAGCGGCGCTTGCCTTCGACCCATAAATTATTTTAAATTTCCCTATTGACAAAGCAAAACGCGAGTGCTATACTCCGGCTAAACCGATGAGGAAGAGTGAGTAAGCCACACCTCTTTTCCCAAAGCGAGCCGCGGACGGTGGAAGCGCGGCGGAAAACATGGGGCCGAATGGACTTCCGAGGGCAATCGGAAAGGGTGCCGATGGCAGGGCGGCAGCGCCGTCTGCGTGAAAGGTCATCCGAGTATGTGCGCCGGGGCAAGGCTCCCCGTCAACAAAGGCCGGCGTATGGTCGTACGCGCCACGGCGTTGACGACCGCACGCGTAAAGTGGGCGCGCAAGCGTCAAGCCGGGTGGCACCGCAGGATAATAAACGATCCTGTCCCAGCAAAGAAATTTGCAGGGGCAGGATTTTTTCTGTGCCCTGCACAGAAAAAATGTGGATGTGCCAAGCTCTCGCCCCTCCTTCGTCGGGGCAACCGAGGCTTGATGCACGAGCTCCACGCCTCGCGTTCCGCACCGAACGCAATCAAGAAAGGAAGGTTCCAGAATGAAAAAGCTCGTTTCTCTCGTCCTCGCACTCGCGCTCGCGCTCTCCCTCGCCGCCTGCGGCAGCAGCGGCACAAGCGCCGTCACCTACAAGATCGGCATCTGCAACTACGTCGACCACGCGTCGCTCAACCAGATCGTCGACAACATTCAGTCGTCCCTCGCCGCCGCGGACGGCATCAACTTTGAGATCGACTATGAAAACTGCAACGCCGACGCGGCGGTCATGAACCAGATCATCGCGAACTTCATCGCCGACGGCGTGGACCTGATGGTCGGCGTGGCGACGCCGGTCGCTATGGCGATGCAGGCCGCCACCGAGGACAATCAGATCCCCGTCGTGTTCGCCGCCGTCTCCGACCCGCTGGCGGTCGACCTCGTCGACTCCCTCGACGCGCCGGGCGCGAACATCACCGGCACGAGCGACTACCTGAACACCAACGCCATTCTCGACCTCATCTTCGCCGCGAACCCCGACGCTGCCAAGATCGGCCTGCTCTACGACATGGGCCAGGATGCCTCCACCGGCGCGATCAACGACGCGAAGGCGTACCTCGACGCGAAGGGCGTGCCCTACGTCGAGCGCACCGCCACCTCGGCGGCGGAGGTCCAGCTCGCCGCGCAGGCGCTGGTCAGCGACGGCGTGGACGCCGTGTTCACCCCGACCGACAACACGATCATGGAGTCGGAGCTCGCGATCTACGAGACCTTCGCCGAGGCGGGCATCCCGCACTACGCGGGCGCGGACAGCTTCGCGCTGAACGGCGCGTTCCTCGGCTACGGCGTCGACTACGCGAACCTCGGTACGGCGACGGCGTACATGATTTACGACATTCTCGCGAACGGCGCGGACCCCGCGGCAACACCGGTCATGACCTTCGACAACGGCATCGCCACCGTCAACACCGAGACCTGCGCCGCCGTCGGCTTCGATTACGACGACATCGCGGCGAAGTTCGCGCCCTACTGCACGCAGATCGTCCCCATCGCCACGGCCGAAAGCTTTTAAACGATATTTTGCCAAAGAAGCGGAACTGCTATGATATCCATCCTTCAAACCGCTCTGGAACTCGGCCTCATCGGCTCGCTGACCGTTCTCGCGCTGTTCCTGAGCTACACGATGCTCAATGTTTGCGACCTTTCCACCGACGGCTGCTTCACTTTGGGGGCGGCCGTCGGCGCGGTCGTCGCGATCGCCGGACATCCGTACTTATCCCTCCCCGCCGCCATGTGCGCGGGCGTGCTTTCGGGCTTCGTCACCGCCGTTTTGCAGACGAAGATGGGCATCGACAGCCTCCTGAGCGGCATCATCGTCAACACGGGGCTGTACTCCATCAACATCGCGGTCATGGGCGGCTCGTCGCTGCTCAACATGAACAAGACCGAAACCGTATTCACGGCGCTCAAGGACGCGTTATCCGAAACGGCTTTCGCGGGCGCGCACAAGACCGTCGTCGCGCTCGCCGCCGTGACGCTGGTCATTGTGTTTTTGGCGCTGTTCCTGCGCACGAAGCTCGGCCTTGCCATTCGCGCGACGGGCGACAACCCGGACATGGTGCGCTCGTCGTCCATCAACCCCGCGTTCACGACCATCGTCGGCCTGTGCGTCTCGAACGCGTTCACGGCGCTCTCCGGCTGCCTGCTCGCGCAGTCGCAGAAGTCGGTCAGCATCGACATCGGCTCCGGCATGGTGACCATCGCGCTGGCGTCGCTGCTCATCGGGCGCGCGTTCGCGCCGCGCGGCGGTATTCCCATCCGCGCCGTCGGCGCGGTCGTCGGCGCTGTCGTGTTCCGCTTTGTCTACGCCGTCGCGCTGCGCTTCAATATGCCGGCGTTCATGCTCAAGCTTGTGTCGTCGGTCATCGTCATCATCGCCATCGCGGGGCCGTACCTCAAATCGCGCTATCCCGAGCTGCACCGGCGCATGACCCACGGAAAGGAGGCGCGGTAAGATGCTGACCATCCGGCGTATCTCCAAGACCTTCAACCCCGGCACCGTCAACGCCAAGACCGCGCTGCGCGGCCTGTCGCTCGAAGTCGCGGACGGCGACTTCGTCTCCATCATCGGCGCGAACGGCGCGGGCAAGTCCACGCTGTTCAACGCCATCGCGGGCAGCTTTTTCACCGACAGCGGCTCCATCGTCCTCGGCGGCGAGGATATCACCCTCGCGCCGGAGTACGTCCGCGCGAAGAGCATCGGGCGGCTGTTCCAGGACCCGATGCGCGGCAGCGCGCCTGGCATGACCATCGAGGAAAACCTGGCCCTCGCGGCGGGCAGGGGCGGCTGGCTCAGCCATGTGTCGAAAGCCGACAAGGCCGCGTTCCGCGACCGGCTCGCGCTGCTCGGCATGGGGCTCGAGGACCGCATGCAGCAGCCCGTGGGCCTGCTCTCCGGCGGCCAGCGTCAGGCGCTGACGCTGATGATGGCGACCATCAATCCGCCGAAGCTGCTCTTGCTCGACGAGCACACGGCGGCGCTCGATCCCGCCACCGCGGAAAAGGTGCTCTCGCTGACGAAGGACATCGTCGAAAGCAACCGCCTCACCTGCCTGATGGTGACGCACAACATGCAGTCGGCGCTGGACCTCGGCAACCGCACGCTGATGATGGACCAGGGCGATATCATCTACGACGTCGCGGGCGCGGAGCGCGAAAAGCTTCAGGTTTCCGACCTGCTCGTGCTTTTCAGGGAAGCCGCGGGCAAGAATCTCGACAACGACAGAATGCTGCTGTCCTGAACGAAAAAGCTCCCGCCGTCTGGCGGGAGCTTTTTGTCATCATTCGGTTTCCGCGAACCGCTCGTTCATCATTCGCATCGTCCGCCGCAGGAACACGACGGAGAGCGCGAGCGACATGATCTCCGCGATGGGGAACGCGAGCCAGACCAGCTCCAGCCGCCGCGTCAGGCTCAGCAGATACGCCGCCGGCAGCAGCACGACCATCTGGCGGCAGATGGAGACGATGAGCGAGTGCATCGGGTTGCCGATGGCCTGACAGACCGAGCCGGCGATGATGCAGAAGCCCGCGAACAGGTAGCTCGTCGCGATGATGCGGAACGCCGGCACGCCGTCGCGGAGCATCGCCGCGTCCGCGTCGAAAATGCGCAGCAGTTGCGCGGGGAACAGCTCGAAAAGCAGCATGCCGAAAAGCATGATGCCCACCGCCGCGTACACGGACAGGCGGATGGTCTTTTTCACGCGGTCGGGCCGCCGCGCGCCGAAGTTGTAGGAGATGATCGGCACCATGCCGTTGTTGAGGCCGAAAATCGGCATGAAGATGAAGCTCTGGAGCTTGAAATACGCGCCGTAGACCGCCGTCGCGACGGTGGAGAACGTCAGCAGGATCTGGTTCAGCCCGAACACCAGCAGCGAATTGACCGACTGCATCAGGATCGACGGAAAGCCGATCTTGTAGACCTCGGCGACGATCTCTCGGTGAAGCCGCATCTCGGCGAGCTTCAAATGGATATCGGGGTTGCGTTTGAGATTGATGAACAGGCCCATGACCGCCGCGACGATCTGGCCGAGCACCGTCGCGATCGCCGCGCCGCGGACGCCCATCGCGGGAAACCCGAAGTAGCCGAAAATCAGGATCGGGTCCATGATGATGTTGATGACCGCGCCCGACACCTGCGTCACCATCGAGAGCGTCGTGCGCCCCGTCGCCTGCAAAAAGCGCTCGAAGCAGAATTGATAGAAGATGCCCACGGAGAAGCCGAGGCAGATCGTGCAGTACACCGTGCCCGCCTCGATGATGCCCGCGACGTCGGTCTGCGCGCGGAAAAACGGCCCCGACAGCGTGAAGCCGACGACCGCGAACACCGCCGCGCACAGCAGGAACAGCACCATGCCCGTGTTCGCCACGCGGTCGGCCATATCCTGCCGCCGCTCGCCCAGCGAGCGCGAGATGAGCGCGTTGACGCCGAGGCCCGTGCCGCCGCCGAGGCCGATCATCAGCGCTTGCAGCGGGAACGCCAGCGACAGCGCGTTGAACGCTTCCTGCGACACGCGGGAGACGAAGTAGCTGTCCACCACATTATATAATGCCTGCAGCAGCATCGAGATCATCATCGGGATCGCCATGCTCGCGAGCAGCTTGCCCTCGGGGAGGGTGCCCATTTTGTTTTCTTTGGTTTCCATTATTTCTTCAGCTCCCCGTTAGCGGACTTCGTCAGATACGCGTTGATGAAGCCGTCGAGGTCGCCGTCCA
>JAFTGG010000123.1 GCA_017458025.1 Oscillospiraceae bacterium
AACAAGGCCTAAGGCAATACCGCATAATTCTGGTGCGCAACCAGAAATTTTGGCAGATGGCGCAAAATTCCGCAGGGCATACTGACGCATGGTCAAGGAATTTGGGGACATATGACGAACATTTATGCAAGCAAGATGCGTGTCACGAATTGTGCGGTATTGCCCTAACATCTGTTATATTTATTATAGCGGATAAAAGGGGAAATGGAAGATACAGATGCGGAGCGTCTGTTACAGTTTGGCGGTGAAGGGCATGGCGGGAAACAAACAGTCGGAGCGCAGCAAAAAATGGATCGAGGACGCGCTGCTTTCTCTGATGGAGGATCGGCATTTTCAAGCTGTCAGCGTCAAGGACATTGCGGACAAAGCCGGAGTGTCGCGGCTGACGTTTTACCGGAATTTCGAGACCAAGGAAAATGTCCTGCTGCGGTATTTTGACGGACTTTTCTACGAATATCTTGCGACAGTGAGAGAGCTCGCGCCCTGTCCATTGGAGAAGGCGCTGGTCCTGTGCCTTGATACATGGAAAAAGCACAAGCGGGAGAGCGGGCTGCTGCTCCGCGATGACCTCGGGGCATTGCTGCACAAGCCGTTTGACAGGTATCTCAATCAGGCGCTCGGATACATTGAACTGCCCCATAAGCTGACGGAAACGCAGAAGCAGTTCGTGATTGGCGGAATGTACTTTACAATGCTGGATTGGCTCGCCGACGACCGCGGCAGAAGCAGCCGGCAGGTCGCGCGGGAGATCGTGGACTTTGTCAAGCTGCGCTAAGGGGAACGGCGCGCATGCTCTGCCCGCGCCGGCCGTTCCTCTTTCCTTGCGGTCGCGCCTTTTGGACGCGGCCGCGCGTGGCGGCGCCCCTTTTGCAGCTGCATAGACGAACCGGCCCCGCGGGACAGCCCCGGGGCCGGTTATCGTATGGTATTCGCCTGATGCTACTATTGAATAAAAAGCTGACACTTCTTATCCGATAGTAGCATCAGCGCGCGGCGGTTCGCTTTCCCCTTTGTCTTATTCCGCGCCGGCCTCCACCGGCGCTTCCCCGACGGATACGCCCTCGACCGCGCCGTCCGAGAGCGAGGCTTCGACCGTGGCGCGGGTATCGCCGTCTTCGTTGACCTCCCCGGTCTCGCCGGCTTCCTCCTCGTCTTCGAGGACGCTGTCCTCTTTCTTATGCTCCTTCGCCAGAATCGCCATCATCTTCGCCGCCATGTACATCTCCTGCGAATACTCCATCAGGAACTTCTCGTCCTGCGGCGGGACGCGCCCGCCCTTGGAGATGCGCCGCGCGATCTCCATCGCCTGTTTCATGGCTTTGGCCTCTTCCTTCATGGCGTCCGCCTCGGCCTTGGCGTTCCGGCGCTCCGCCTCCGCCGCGCGCAGCGCCATCTTTGCCTCGTTGCGCGCGATCATCTCATCGTACGCCTTGCGCATCTGCGACGCCATGTCCGCTGTGACGGAGAAGCGGTTGCCGTTCACCTCGATGTAGCCCTCGTTCTCGGCTTTGAGCACGTCGGTGAATTGCAGCTCCACGCGGTCGCGCGTCCGCGCCGGCGACGTCGCGCCGCTCTTGGGCTTCGCGGCCTTTTGCAGCCTCTCCGCCGCCGCGTTCTTCCGATAGGCGTTGACGCCTGTCAATGTGGTAATATTCATTTCGGCTCCTTCCTCGTTTTGCGTCCTGTCGTGTCCAACCTACGCTTCCACGTCGATGACCGGCGCTTCCGGCTCCTCGCCGCCCCACGCGGGCGCAAACGCCGCGCGCTGTCTCGCCTGACGCGTCTTGCGTTCCTCCGGCGTTTCGACGCCGGACTTTTCTTCTGCCGCTTTCGGCGCTTCTTGCGCCTCCCCGGCCTCTTTCCCGTCCGGCGCTTCTGCGGCGCGTTCATCGGCTTTCCCTGTCCCGACGGCCTGTTCGGCCTCGCGCGCCTCCTTGACCTCCTTCTCTGCCTCTGCTTCTTCCGCCTCGGTCGGGAGCTTGTCGTACTTGCCGCTCCGGACGAACGCCTTGAGCGTCTTGTCGATCTTCTCCATATGCATCTGCTCCATCCGGACGATGATGAGCTTCCTCTCCTTCGGAATATTGGCGTTGTTTTCCACGCTCTTGACTCTTGAAAGCGCGCTGTTCAGATGCTGCATTTTGAGGCGCTGCGCCTCCTCCTTGGTCCGGCAGCGCTTGAGCTCCCGTTCGTAGCTTTTTTGATCCGACTCAATGGATTGGAGGCGCTGGTAGCTCTCCGGGTCCTTCGCCTTGAGGTACTCGCGCTCCTCCACCGTCAGCTTTTTGCCGGCGTAGACCTTGTTCATGATCTGCTCCAGCTTGCCGCTGTCGCCGTCCTTGTTCTCGCGCTCGTCGTCGATCTGCTGCTGGTACATCGACGCTTCGACCGTCTTGCGCGCGGGCATCGCGGTCGGGTCGGTGTGGCTTTGCAGCGTACCGCTCTGCTTTTTGAGATCGACCTTCGCCCGCAGGCCCGCCTGCTTGACGTAGCTGCTGAGCGAGCTGATCGCCATCATGTCCATCGCTGTGTCTCCTTTCCTTAGCTTGCCGTAGGGATACTTTCCCCAATCCTTCGTTTGTGTTATCGGCAGCCGGCGGGAAAAAATAATACTGAACTCTCATAAAGGGATTCCATTTTTTATCCGATAATAGTATAAGTCCCCGCACCGCCTCCCCGTCCGCGCCATAGACTGTGTTGAGAGAAAATCGGAGGGATCGTATGGAGCACGACGAGCTGCGCCTTGCGGAGGCGCTTACGGAGGAACAGTCATGGGAGGCGGACGGCGTCACGGTGCTGACCGCGTCCGTCGCGCTGCCGCAGCTTGCGGGCAAGAGCGGCCGCGCGAAACGCTTCAACCGCTACTACCGGCGCTTTTGCCGCGCCTATCTTACATATTGCAGGCAAGTCCTGCTGCCCGAGGCCGCGGGCTCCTGTCGCGCCGCGATGGAGGTCAGCGCGCCGTGGAACGCCGCCCGCGCCGAGCTGCGCTGGCGCGTCAGCCATCAGGCGGGCGACATTTTGAGCGTCGTGTGCGACGCGCGGGAGTCGATCCACGGCCTGCCGCCGTTTCTTATTCGCCGCAGCGAGGTGTGGGATCTGTCCGCGGGGCTGCCGATGCCGCTCGACGAGTTCTTCCCGCCGCGCAAACGATGTAAAAAAGCGCTCCTCCGCTTCGCGCGGGAGGAGACGCTCAGGCGCGTCGAAAACGGCGCGGCATATCGCGAGAATTGGCGCGTCATGCTGCGGCGCGCGCTGGACGTGCGGAATTTCTATTTACGGGACGACGGGCTGTGCTTCTTCTATCCCCTCTGCGCCGTCGCGGGCGCGAAAGAGGGCATCGTGACGTTTACGATGCCCTATGACGCGGAGAACGGACCGTTTTTGCCGCCGGAGAATTGAAACAAAACCCTAAGGGATTTTTATTGCAGCCGCTGCGCTACGCACAGCGGCTGCATTTCAGTATCAGTTCTGCATCTCCTCGATGTGATATACATACTCCAGCGTCCCCAGCGCTTTGATGATCTCCTTGTGCGTCTTGTACTGCTTGAGTTCCGCGCTCTTGATCGACAGCGCCACCGAGTACACGCTCAGCCCCGAGCTCGCGTAGGCGGGGTTCAGCTCAATGTCGTCGATGGCAAGGCCGAGCTTGCGGCTCGTGGTCATGAACTCCTGCAAGTGCTGGCTGCTCGTGAGTTCGAGGTGCACCTCGAAATGGTTCGAGCGGTCCTTGAGCTCGCTCTCGAAGCCCGGCATCCACGACAGGCTAATCATCAGCAGAATGAACGTCACCAGCGTGATGGTGAACAAGCCCGCGCCGGCGGTCAGGCCGATGATGCCGCATGCCCAGAGCGCCGCCGAGGTCGTGAGGCCCTTGATCTGGTTGCGCGAGGTATAGAGCACGCTGTTGACGCAAATGACAGACACGCCGATGATCGACGCCGCCGAGAGCAGATACGGATACTGCGGCGTCGAAAACGCGAGGCAGCAGTCCGCCAGCATCGCGGCGGTGCAGGCGAGCGACACGACGACGTGCGTGCGCACGCCCGCGGCGTGACGCTTCGTCGCGCGCTCGCAGCCGATGATGGTCGAGAGCACGACCGACAGGCACACGCGCAGCACGATGGTCGCGAGCGACAGCTCCTGCGCCCACGGGCCGAGCGCCTTTACAATCGGGTCAATATACATAAAAACCTCCATGCGCTGATAGCGACTTGCGATTCGGCGATTCCTCCGGCACGGAGGCCGTTCGCCATGTATTTTCGGTTGCCGCGGGATATCCCCTTACCTTCTGAAAAAGCTCCGCCGGTTGCGGTACATATTCTGCATGTTGTTGAAGTGCTCCTCCGCCGCCTCGGTGAACGCCTGCTCGTTCTCGTTGATCTCGCGCTGCGGCAGCTCCGCCTGAATGATCTGTATGCGGTGGATCAGCTGCTCGACAGGCGTCAGCGGCCTGCCGCTCTCGTCCGTTTCCGGCGCCTCCGCGATCTCCTCCAGCTTGTCGGAGTACGAGTGCGAGAGATAGAGCGACAGCTTGCCGCAGGCGGGGCCGATGAGCTCGTAGAGCACGCTCGACGCGAGAATGATCGTCTCAAGCGCATTGCCCGCCGCGCCGCCAAGCGTGCGGGCGCCGAGCGCGGCAAGGCCGATCGCGACGCCCGCCTGCGGAATCAGCGCAAGCCCGAGATAGCTGCGGATATTCCGATCCTTATGCGCCGCCGCCGCGCCGAGAAACGCGCCGCCGTACTTGCCGAGGATACGCACCACGAAATATACCACGCCCACGGCGAGCAGCGGATAGCGCCCGAACGTGCCCGTTGCGGACACCAGCGCGCCGAGGTCGAAGCTCAGCCCCGAGCGCACAATGAACAGCAGCAGGATCGGCGGGCTGAAGTAGCCCAACTGCCGGAACAGGCGCGTGTCGTTCGTGCTGTTGATGTAGACCGTACCCATCGCCATGCAGCCGAGCAGCGGCGAGATGCCGAACGCGGCGCACACGCCGCAGAACGCAAACAGAAGCGCGATGGAAACGATCAGGCGGTTATCCGTGTTGCGGTGGGTCAAAATACCCTTCATCACGAAGCCGAACAGCGCGCCGATGGCGACGGCGGCGAGGTTCTTGACGATCGGTTCGAGAACCGTGCCAAGCGCGAACGCCTCGCCCGAGGTCGCGGACACCGCGACGGAAATCGCAATGCTGTAGGCGACAAGGCCCACGATATCGTCCAGCGCCACGACCTGCAAAAGCGTATCGACGAACGGCCCTTTCGCGCCGGTCTGGCGGATCGTCATCATCGTGGACGCCGGCGCGGTCGCGGCGGCGAGCGCCGCGAGCACGATGGAAAACGCCAGCGGCAGGCCCATGCCGTAAAACACCGCGAGGAACACCGCCGCAGACGCCAGCAGCGACTCGAACAGCGTCACAACGACGACGCCCCAGCCGCTCTTTTTAAGCGCGTCGAAGCGGAAGAACTCGCCGGTGGAGAACGCGATGAACGCCAGCGCGATATCGGGCAGAAACGCCGTGCCGTCGATCACGCGGCGCGGAATGAGGTCGAGACAATACGGCCCGATGAGAATACCGGTGACGATGTATGCCGTGACGTTCGGCAGCCGCGCCAGCTTCGTCACGCGCGTCATCAAAAAACCGAGCAGCAGCATCAGCGAAAGCGCGATAATGACCACCGCGATCGGCGCCGTTTCATTCAATTGCGCGTACAGCGTGTCGAGCACGGGATCACCGCCTTTCGGGAGAAATCATGATCATGCCTGCCGAACAAATCCGCGCCCCCTCGAACGCTTCGTTTTTTAGGGCAATACCGCATAATTCTGGTGCGCAGCCGAAAATTTCGGGACATACGGCGAACAGTTATGCAAGCAAGATGCGTGTCATGAATTGTGCGGCATTCCCCTAAGCGCTTCGGAGTTGTTCGGTACGCATGATTATAGCATATATGCCGCGGAATGTAATACTATTCTGCAATTAAAATAAGATCTTTTCATCGCAGCCGCCGTGCCGCGCGCAGCGGCGCGTTGCATTTCCGTATAAAACATGAACAGCCGGCCCTCGCGGGCCGACTGCTTCATCATTCAGTGCTCGCATTTGAGGAACATCGCGCTGTAGGGCGGCAGCTCCAGCCCGCCGCCGAAATCGACGTCCCTGCCCGTCAGCAGGTCGACCGCTTTGCCGCAGCCGAAGTCGCAGTGCGCCCAGAATGGCGCGCCGTCGGCGTTGATGGCGACCAGCACGCGCTCGCCGTCGCAATAGCGCTGGAAGATCGTCTGCTTGTTGGTGAGCAGCTTGTCGTTAAAGTCGCCCCAGCAGAGCGCCTTGCTCTCGCGGTGCGCCTTCGCCAGCTTCGCGATCCAGTCGCAGAGGTCGTTCCACCGCGGCGCGTCGAACGCGGGGCGCAGATTCGCGTCGCTGCCCTGCTGCTTGTGCGCTTCCTCGCCCCATTCGCTGCCGTAGTACACGCACGGAATGCCCGGCATGCCGAACATCATCGCGTAAATGAGCGGTAAATGCGCCTTGTTCGTCAAAATACTCGCGACGCGCGTCACGTCGTGGTTGTCCACGAAGCAGAGCAGGTGCTTGCCCTTGTAGAGCGTCCACTGCTCGGGGCCGAACTGCCGCTTGAGAGAGTGGACGATCTCGAACATGTTCATCGAGTTGAAGCTCGAATACAGGCCCTTGTAGCACTCGTAGTTCGTGCAGGAGTGCAGCAGCTCGTCGCCGACCCAGCGGTTGTAGTCGCCGTGGAGCGTCTCGCCGACGAGGAAGAACTCGGGCTTGACCTGATTCGCGAAAGCGCGCAGGCGGCGGATAAAGTCGGCGTCGAGGCAATACGCCACGTCGAGGCGCAGGCCGTCCACGTCGAACTCGTTGACCCAGAACCGAATGGTGTCGATCAGATAATCCGCGACGGCGGGGTTGCGCAGGTTCAGCTTGACGAGGTTGTAATGCCCCTCCCACGCCTCGTACCAGAAGCCGTCGTTGTAGGCGGTGTTGCCGTCGAAATTGATGTTGAACCAGTCCTTATACGGCGAATCCCACTTCTTCTCGCGCACGTCGCGGAACGCCCAGAAGTTGCGGCCGACATGATTGAGCACCGCGTCGATGACGACCTTGACGCCGTGGCCGTGAAACGCCTTAACGACCTCCTTGAAGTCCTCGTTCGTGCCGAGGCGGCAGTCCAGCGTCCGATAGTCTCGCGTATCGTAGCCGTGCTCGTCGCTGTCAAACACCGGCGAGAGGTAGATGGCGTTCGCGCCCAGCTTCTCGATGTGTCCCGCCCAATCCTTCAGCTTCAGGATGCGATGCTCCGGCTTGCCGTCGTTCTGCTCCGGCGCGCCGCAGAGGCCGATGGGATAGATCTGGTAAAAAACCGCGTTTTCCGCCCACATAGTGCAACTCTCCTTAATTTAGTCAACTACTGTAATAGGCGACATGAATATGCCGCCTATTACATCAGCCACATTTTGCGGTTGCCGCGCAAGCGGCGAGCAAAATGGCGATCCATTCCTTTCAAATTGTATAATTTGAAATGCCGCAGCGCGGCTCGCATAGTATAACTTATCCAAATTCAATTTGCAAGGCCTACTGTATCGTCGGAAATGTTATGTCAACCCGAAACAGATCGCCGTCGACGGACACCTCGAACATGCCGCCCTGCAGCTCGGTGAGCGACTTCGCAATGTTGAGCCCCAGACCGCTGCCCTCGCCGCCGCGGGAGCTGTCGCCGCGGACAAAGCGCTCCATCAGCTCGTCGGCGGGGACGTTCAGCCGGTCGCGGGAGATGTTCTTGAAGCTCAGCCGCGCCATGCCCGCGCTCTCCGCCGCGTCGACGTAGAAGCGCGTGCCGGGGAGCGCGTACTTGCACGCGTTGGAGAACACGTTGTCCAGCACGCGCCAGAGGAGCGTGCCGTCCACCCACGCGAACAGCTCGCGGTCGGGCAGCGTCAGCACCGCGTCGAGCTGCGCGCGGGTCAGGCGCTCGCTGTACTCGCCGATCGCCTGCACCAGCAGCTCGTTGAGACTCCGGCGCGAGGCGTTGACCGCCACGTTGCCGGTGGACGCCTTCGACACCTCGACCAGATCCTCCGTCAGCTTTTTGAGCCGCTGGGACTGTCGGTCGAGCACTTCGAGATACTCCTCCGCCTGCTCGCCGGCCGGATCGCGGCGCAGGAGGCCGACATAGTTGATGATGCTCGTGAGCGGCGTCTTGATGTCGTGGGACACGTTGGTGATGAGCTCGGTTTTGAGCCGTTCGCTCCGCAGTTGCTTGTCGACGGCGAGCTGCAAGCCGCGCGAGATGTCGTTGAGGTTCTCGCCGTGGCGCTTCAGATCCCAGACCATGCGCGAGGTATCGACCTTCGCGTCGAGGTCGCCCGCCGCGAGGGCTTCGCCGCCGGCTTGCAGCTTTTTGAGCTGGAGCACGACGTAAAGCACGACAAGGCATATCACCGCCCGTCCGAGCAGCCACATCAGAAAGCGGGACGGCGAGAAGTAATAGCTGTAATTGAGCCGCCATATAAAATCACTGAGGCACCATGCGCCCAGCACCACAATGGTTTTCCACATCAGCGGGACGGCGCGCAGCAGCTCCAACACCCCGCGGCACATGGCGCGCAGCACGCGCCAGCACCATTTAAGGAAACGCCAGCAAAGCGACAACACCCAAAACGTGACGGTATTCCGCCACCACTTGCCGAGCTTGACGCGGGCGCAGAACGTCATCCACGCCGCCAGCAGCAGCGCCATGCCCGCCGCCGCGCACGCGAGGAATACCATAGCGCTGTACGGCAAGCTGCCGATAAAGTCGTAGCTGAACTCCTGGCAAATGGCAAACAGCAAGCCAAACCCGCAGCCGACGATGAACAGATACAGGTCGAACGGCAGCTTTTCCTGCCAGCCCGCGACCGCCTCCTCCACGTCGGGTTTCCGCCCCGCGACACGGGCGAGATAGATCACAAGGAACAACAGCGCCAGCGCGGAGGCGATCAGCCGCGGTACGGCGCCTCCAAAGGTGTTGTACATACCCTGCATGACGCTGAACGTCCAATAGATGCTGTCCTGCGCCAGCATATCCGCCGCAACGCCGCTTGCAATTTGCCCTTTGCCGTTGTTGAGCGTGTTGGTGATGCCCAAATCGACGCTGCCGCCCGCCGAGAGGTTGTCGAAAAGCTTTGTCCCGTCCTCGTCATAGAGCGCGAAGCGGTAGTTGGTCCGCGCGGGGTCGGCGCACCACGCCTCCTCAAAAATTTCTTCACCGAATGCCCCATAAGCATTGCGCACATCGTTCATCCGATCGTACACCGCGCTCTGCACGAAATCGGTCTGGTACAGGTCCGCAGGCCCCGTCCACCAGCCGTATTCCAGGGCGCAGATCAGCGCGACGGCATTCACCGCGATGACCGGCACCAGCGCCACCGCCAGCACGAACGCCGCGGCCTTGACCCAGAAGTTTTTCGCCCATTCAGCCCTTTTCATGGCGGGTATCCTCCAATTTGTAGCCCAATCCCCAGACGACCTTTAAGTACCGCGGCTCCGACGGGTCGATCTCCAGCTTCTGCCGCAGGTGCCGGATATGCACCGACACCGCGTTCTCCGCGCCCAGCGCGCTCTCGTTCCACACGAGCTCGTAAATTTGCGTCGAGGAGTAGATGCGCCCCGGGTGCTTGATGAGCAGGCGCAGAATATTGTACTCGATCGGCGTCAGCGCTACCGCCTCGCCGTCCGCCGTGACGGTCTTGGCCTCCTCGTCGAGCGTGATCGGGCCGACGCTGTACCGTCCCGCCCGCTCCGGCTCCGGCGCCGCGCCGAGCTTCGTGTAGCGCCGCAACTGCGATCTGACGCGGGCAACCACCTCCGCGGGATCGAAAGGCTTCGTAATATAGTCGTCCGCGCCGACGTTCAACCCAAGCACCTTGTCGCTCGACTCGCTTTTTGCGGTTAACATAATAATCGGCACATTGCTCTCCTCGCGGAGCTTCGCCGTGGCGGCGATGCCGTCGAGCTGCGGCATCATGACGTCCATCAGAATGAGATGGATCTCATGGTTCCGCACGATCTCCAGCGCCTCGCGTCCGTCGTATGCCTCAAAAATGTGGTAATCCTCGCCGGAGAGGTAGATTTTCAGCGCCGAGACGATGTCGCGCTCGTCGTCGCAGATCAAGATGTTGTACATGGTTCTCTCACCTCGATGGCTATTGTAACAGCCCACCCTTAAGATGAACAGGGGGAATTTCTTAAAATTTCCCTAAGTTTCCCGTCTTATGAAAGTTTTAAGAAAAACCGCCGCCCCAAGTTAAGAATCGGGTGTTATGTTACCTCCGATATTCGACGAAAGGCGGTCGCATCTCATGCTGCTCGACTACATCGCGGTGGCGCTCTCGCTGCTGCTCAAGGCGTTCACGTTCTGGTTCTTTCTGACGGCGCTCCTGTTTTGGAAGCGCCCCGCGCCCTATGCGCGCCAAGCGCCCAAAACACGCTTCGCCTGCCTGATCCCCGCGCGAAACGAGGAGGCGGTCGTCGCCGCGCTCGTAAAAAGCTTGCGGGAGCAGAGCTATCCCGACGCGCTTTACGATATCTACGTCATTCCCAACAACTGCACCGACGACACCGAGGGCGCCGCAAGGGCGGCGGGCGCAAAGATCTTCCGCTGCTTTGACCCTGTGCGCAACAAGGGCGACGCGCTGCACGAGGCGGTCGCGTGGCTGCTGCCGCGCAAAGATCAAAATACATGCCCGCCATCGCCGGCATATGACGCGTTCTGCCTCTTTGACGCGGACAATGTGGCGCACCCCGACTTTCTCGCGCGCATGAACGACGCGATGTGCGCCGGCGCAAAGGTCGCCAAAGCGCGGCTGCGCGTCAAAAACCCCGGCGACTCGTGGGTCAGCGGGTGCTACGCGCTGTATTTCGCCCTGAACGACACGTTTTTCAGCCGCTCCCGCGCGAATCTCGGCCTCTCCGCCAAGCTGGTCGGCACGGGCATGGCGGTGCACCGCGACGTGCTGGAGCGTATGGGCGGCTGGAACACGAAAACCATCGCCGAGGACGCGGAGTTCTCCGCGCAATGCGCCGCGCTCGGCGAGCGCGTGTGGTGGGTGCCGGAGGCGATGACCTTCGACGAAGCGCCCACGACGTTTGGCGTATCGCTGACGCAGCGCAGGCGCTGGTGCAGCGGGATCATGTCAACCGCCGAAGCGATGCTTCCCCAACTGCTGCAAGCCTCCGCAGAAGCTAACCGCGCGCGGGTCGCGGACATGGTATTCTTTCTCTGCGCCCCGTTCGTGCAGGCGTGCTCGCTCGTGCCGACGCTGCTGCTCGCGCTCGGCGCGGCGCAGCAAGGGCTGTTGGGCGCATGGGCGGCGCTCGCCGCGCTGTCCCTCGCCGGC
>JAFTGG010000124.1 GCA_017458025.1 Oscillospiraceae bacterium
CCAGCATCCCCGGCGTCGTGCCGTACGCGCACGTCGTCTACGCGCCGCTGTACCGCAACCCGAAGCGTATCTTCGGCATCGGTCTCAACTATGTCGACCACGCGGGCGACATCGGCGACGCCGCGCCGCAGGGCTTCCCCGGCAGCTTTTTTAAGATGGCGGACACGCTGATCGGCCCGAACGATGAAATCCATCTCCCGACGCTGAAAGAAGCGGTCAAGACTACCGCCGAAGCGGAGCTGGGCGTCATTCTCGGCAAGGAGTGCCGCGACGTCAGCGAAGAAAACTGGCTCGACGTGGTAGCGGGGTACACCACCATCCTCGATATGACCGAGGAATCCATTTTGAAGGGCAATGAGTTTTTGAAGGGCAACCCGCGCTACCTCACCATCGTCAAGAACTTCCCGACGTTCTTCTCCTTCGGCCCGCAGCTCGTCACGCCCGACGAGGTGCCCGACGTGCTGAAGCTGGAAGTGCAGAGCGTCCACAACGGCGAGGTTTACGCGAAGAACGTGGTCGCCAACATGACGCACCGCCCCGCGCGGTTGGTGTCGCTGCACTCGTCGATTCAGGGCTGGTATGCCGGCGACGTGCTCTCGACCGGCACGCCCCGCGCGTTTGGCCTCGCGGACGGTGATATGGCGGAGTGCCGCATCGTCGGGCCCGACGGCTTTAAGATGGAGCCGCTCAAAAATCCTGTCGTCGATCTCAAGAAGCATCCCGAAAAAGCGTAATTTCATAAAAACAATCTATAATAATGGAGGATTTATCATGGATCTCGGTTTGAAAGACAAGGTTGTCGTCTGCCTCTCCAGCGCGTCCGGCTTTGCCAAGGGCATCGCCACGGAGTTTGCCCGCGAGGGGGCGAAGGTCGTCGTTTCCACCAGCGAGGCATTACGCAAGGACCTGGATCAGGCGGTGGTCGACATCGAGAAGGAAACCGGAAATAAGCCCTATGCCTACACCTACGACGTGCTCGACAACGAGAGCATCACCGCCATGATCGAGAAGATCGGCAAGGATCTAGGCGGCATCTATGGCCTCGTCAACCACTGCCCCGGCCCCAAGGCGGGCACCTTTGAGGCGCTGACCGAGGAGGATTGGGCGGACGGCTACCAGAAGTGCCTGCACAGCTACACATACGCGATCCGCGCGGCGCTGCCGTTCATGAAGGAAGGCGGCGAGGGGCGCATCGTCAACAGCACGTCGTCTTCCATCAAGCAGGCGCTGGACAACCTGATCCTCTCCAACACGTTCCGCATGGGCGTCGTCGGCATGAGCAAGACCATGGCGCGGGAGTTCGGACAATACAATATCCTTGTCAACGCTATGGGCCCCGGACGCATCTACACCGACCGCATCAAGTACCTCAACTCGATCCGCGCCGAGAAGGCGGGCATGACGCTTGAGGAATACAACGAAAAGGACGCCGCCAGCTTCCCGCAGAAGCGCTATCAGAGCGTCGAGGAGTACGCCCGCGCGGTCGTGTTCATGTGTTCGCCCGCGAACGGAGCTATCTCCGGTCAGGTCATCTGCGTCGACGGCGCAATGACCACAGCGTATTGATACAGCTACCCCTCTCACCTCATTATGCATGAGTCGCCCGCCAGACGGCGGGCGGCACATGCGCGTATCAACTCATTATATGGAGCGATATTTTTATGAGCAAGAAGATTGTAATTCTCAACGGCAGCCCTCGCATGAAAGGCAATACCTCGGCGCTGACGGCGGCGTTCAAGCGCGGCGCGGAGGAGGCGGGCAACGAGGTGACGGAGTTCCACCTGTCCCGCATGAAGATCAACGGCTGTCTCGGCTGCTGGCACGGCGGCAAGGACGCGGAGCATCCATGTACTCAGCATGACGACATGGAGCAAATTTATCCCGTCTATCGGGAAGCGGACATCGTGGTGCTTGCCTCGCCGCTTTACTATTGGTTTATCTCCGGCTTTTTGAAAAACGCCTTTGACCGCCTGTTCGCCGTCGCGGAGAGCGACGGATACCGCAACCCCAAAAAGGAAAGCATACTCATTATGGCGGCGGAGGGCGCGGGCTTCGAGGAAAGCGAGCATTGGTACGACCATCTGGAGCGGCACATCGGCTGGAAAAGCCTCGGCAAAATCCTCTGCGGCTATGTGACGCAGCCGGGCGACATCGAGGGGAAATCGGAATTGCGCGAGGCGTATGAACTCGGCAAATCCATCCAATAATTTTTGAAAGGATGACAGCAGCATGATGAAGGATTTCGGCGTACAGCCCTACCTGTACCCCATGCCGACCTACATGATCGGCACCTACAACGAGGACGATACCGTGGACATCATGATGATGGCGTGGGGCGGCATCTGCGCGGAGGATATGGTCGCGCTCAACCTCGAAGAAGATCACAAGACCGTCGCCAATCTCAAAGCGCGCAAGGCGTTTACGCTCTCCGTCCCCGGCACGGACACAATCAAGGAATCCGACTTCTTCGGCATCGCCAGCGCCAACAAGGTCGCGGACAAATTTGCGCGCAGCGGCCTGCACGTGGAAAAGAGCAGTCGCGTGGACGCGCCCATCGTCACGGAGTACCCGCTGACGCTGGAGTGCGAGGTTGTGGAGTTCCAGCAGCAGCCCTACGGCCTGCGCGTGCTCGGCAAAATCGTGAACGTACTCGCGGATGAAAAGGTGCTTGACGAAAAGGGCAAGATCGACGCGGCAAAGCTGAACGCCTTTGCCTTCGACCAGATGCGCAACGGCTACTACGCGCTGGGCGAAAAGGCCGGTCAGGCGTGGAACGCCGGCGCGCCGCTCATGAAACAGAAATAAACCACATCATTTTATAAGGAGTAAACTATCATGGAAAAGATCAAGGTTTCGGACTACGAGGCAGTTTTGGCTGTCGTCGGCAAGTACACCGAGGGCTGCG
>JAFTGG010000125.1 GCA_017458025.1 Oscillospiraceae bacterium
ACTCCGGCATCCTCAACGGCATGACCGTCAAGGACGCGATCCCGTATATGAAGAACTATGCCGTCGAGCAGGGCTGGGGTAAGGAGAAGACGAATTTTAAGCTGCGCGATTGGGTGTTCTCCCGCCAGCGCTATTGGGGCGAGCCGATCCCGCTGGTCAACTGTTCGGACTGCGGCTGGGTGCCGGTGCCGGAGGAGGAGCTGCCGCTCGTGCTGCCGCAGGTCGAAAGCTACGAGCCCACCGACGATGGCGAGAGCCCGATCTCCAAGATGACCGATTGGGTCAACACCACCTGCCCGAAGTGCGGCAAACCCGCGAAGCGCGAGACCGACACGATGCCGCAGTGGGCGGGTTCGAGCTGGTACTTCCTGCGCTACATGGACCCGCGCAACGATTCCGCGCCGGTCTCGCACGAGGCGGAGGAGTATTGGGGTCCGGTGGACTGGTACAACGGCGGCATGGAGCACACGACGCTGCATCTGCTCTACAGCCGCTTCTGGCACAAGTTCCTGTACGACATCGGCGTCGTCCACACGCCGGAGCCGTATGCCAAGCGCACGAGCCACGGCATGATCCTCGGCCAGAACCCGCACTACGCCGGCTTCGCCAAGACCGAGGAGGAGAAACAGGCGCTCATCGAGAAGTACGGCAATCAGGCGCTGCGTCCGGCGGTCAAGATGTCGAAGTCCCTCGGCAACGTCGTCAACCCCGACGACGTGGTGAAGGCCTACGGCGCGGATACGATGCGCCTCTACATCATGTTCATCGGCGACTTCGAGAAGACCGCGACATGGTCTGACGAGGCAGTGAAGGGCAGCAAGCGCTTCCTCGACCGCTGCTGGAACCTGATGGACATGGTCAGCGACGAGGCGGGGATCTCCGAGAAGAACGCCGCCACCGTCCACAAGACCATCAAGAAGGTCACGAGCGATATCGACGACCTCAAGATGAACACCGCGATCGCGGCGCTCATGGCGATGGTCAACGAGTTCTATGCGAACGGCCTCTCCCGCGGCGACCTCAAGGCGCTCATGCTGATGCTCAGCCCGTTCGCGCCGCACATGGTCGAGGAGATGTGGGAGCTGACCGGCTTTGCGAAGGAGACCGGCAAGATGGCGATGCAATGCGGCTGGCCCGAGTACGACGAGAGCAAGACCGTCGCCGCCACCGTCGAGATGGCGGTGCAGGTGCAGGGCAAGCTGCGCGGCACGATCAGCGTCCCGACCGACAGCGACGAAGCGACGGTGGTTGCCGCCGCGAAAGCGAACGAGAAGGTCGCCAAGTCGCTCGACGGCATGCAGATCGTCAAGACGATCCTTGTGAAGAACAAGCTCGTCAACCTGATCGTCAAGCCCGTTTGACGGCGCTTTTTCCGCGTCGCCGCGCTGCGGACGACTGAAATACACAGGCTGTGTCCGCGCATCCGCGCCTCGCCGGACAAAAAATCGCTTGTCAATCGCAGATTTTCAAGGATTTTGCAAAAATCCGAAAAAATTTATTGACAAGCCCTCGCGATTCCCATATAATGCTCTACGCAAGTCATGCAGATGACTCTACTGAGCGCTCTGGAGATAGCCGGGCGTATCGGAGGGAGGGAAATATAGATGTCCGAAGTGCATGTCAAGGAAGGCGAGTCTCTGGACAGCGCGCTCAAGCGCTTTAAGAGAAGCTGCGCCAAGGCCGGCATCGTGGCGGAGGTGCGCCGTCGTGAGGCGTACGAGAGCCCCAGCGTCAAGCGCCGCAAGAAGAGCGAGGCCGCGCGCAAGAACCGCAATAAGCGCTACTACTAAGAGTTTCAAAAAGAAAGGACGCCAAAGGCGTCCTTTCTTTTTGAGGAGGGATTTCCATGTCTTTTTCGTTGATCCCTGATTATGTTTTTCGCGATTATACCGCCGTTACGCCGGATTTTTTGCGCTCTTTGGGCGTGCGGCTGCTGCTCGCCGACCTCGACTATACCCTCGCGCCCAAGCGGCAGCCGGAGCCGGACGCGGCGCTGCTGCGATGGGTCGAATCGCTGCGTGGCGGCGGCGTCACGCTGGAGATCGTGTCCAACAATCGCTCGCCCGCGCGCGTGGAGCGCTTCTGCCGCGGCCTCGGCATCGGCTACACCGGACACGCAGGCAAGCCGTCAACACGGGGCTACCGCGCCGCGATGCGCAAGCACGGCGCAAGCGCGGCGGAGACCGCCATGCTCGGCGACAAGCTGCTGACCGACACGCTGGGCGCAGAGCGCAGCGGCGTTACCATGCTGATGGTCGAGCCGAAGGGCGGGCCTGCCGGCGCGTGGAACCGCGCGCTGCACGCCATGCAGGAGCCGTTTAAGCGCGCGTGCGAGCATGACCGGCGCGGGTAATTTCAGATTTTTTGGTACAGGATAGCGAAAAGGTCTTGCAATACTGCCAAATATAGGGTAAAATACCATAGGTTAATCACCATACACGGTTCAATTTGAGGAAGTCGCCACAGATTTCCTCGGGATTAGGAGGAATATACTATGGCAACGATCACTGCCGGCGATTTCCGAAACGGCAAGACCTTTGAGATGGACGGCAAGGTCTATCAGGTCGTCGAGTTCCAGCATGTCAAGCCCGGCAAGGGCGCGGCGTTCGTTCGCACCAAGATGAAGAACGTCATGACGGGCGGCGTCACCGAGACCAGCTTCAACCCGACCGCCAAGTTCGAGGAAGCCGTCATCGAGCGCAAGGATATGGAGTACAGCTACAACGACGGCGACCTGTACTACTTCATGGATCAGGAGACCTACGACATGGTCCCGCTGAACCGCGACATGCTGGGCGACGCGTTCCGCTTCATCAAGGAGAACACGATGTGCAAGGTGCTCTCTTACAAGGGCAGCGTCTTCGGCATCGAGCCGCCGAACTTCGTCGATCTCGTCGTCACGAAATCCGATCCGGGCGCTAAGGGCGACACGGCGACCAACGTCACCAAGCCCGCGATCCTCGAAACCGGCGCGGAGATCAAGGTGCCGCTGTTCATCAACGAGGGCGACAAGATCCAGATCGACACGCGCACCGGCGAGTATATCGGCCGCGCGAAGTAAGCACAATATACCACGGGGCTGCATTCCTTGCAGAATGCAGCCTCGACCTTACACAACGAAAGGGGAATGAACTATGGGTGTTTCCGAGAAAGTCGCGTATCTCAAGGGTCTGATCGAGGGACTCAAGATCGACGAAGATTCCGATTACGGCAAGGTCTTCAAGGCCATCGTCGACGTGCTCGACGAGGTTGCGTTGGAGATCGAGGACCTGACCGACGAGGTCATGGAGGTCGGCGACGGCCTCGACGTACTCAGCGACGACCTCGCGGACGTCGAGGAGCTGGTCTACGACGATGAGGACGAGTTCGACGAGGACGATGACGAGCCGGTGTATATGACCACCTGTCCGGACTGCGAGGAGGAGATCTACTTCGACGAGACCTACCTCGAGGACGGCACCGTCGTCTGCCCGAACTGCGGCGCGACGCTGGAGTTTGACGTCGCGGACATCGACGCCGGCGAGGACGACGAATAACACAAATGCGGAAAGCCCCGCCGCTGTCTACGGCGGGGCTTTTTCGCGTAAAGGAGCGTAACGTGGTTTCCTTATTGCTTGCCATCATCTACCTTGCGTTCATCAGCCTGGGGCTGCCGGATTCGCTGCTCGGCTCGGCGTGGCCGGTAATCCACGGCGAGCTGGGCGTGCCGCTTTCCTGGTCGGGCGTTATCTTCATGATTATCTCCGTCGGGACGGTGATTTCGAGCCTCAACAGCGACCGGCTGACGCGGCGCTTCGGGGCGGGAAGGGTGACTGCCGCCAGCGTGGCGATGACCTGCGCGGCGCTGTTCGGCTTCTCGCTCAGCGGCTCATTCTGGCTGCTGTGCCTGTGGGCGGTCCCGTACGGACTCGGCGCGGGCGGCGTGGACGCGGCGCTCAACAACTACGTCGCGCTGCACTACGCGAGCCGGCACATGAGCTGGCTGCACTGCATGTGGGGCGTCGGCGCGACGGTGGGACCGTACGTCATGGGCAGCGTCCTGACCGCCGGCGGCAGCTGGCACAGCGGCTATCGCGTCATTGGCGCGATCCAGCTCGCACTGACGGCGATCCTGCTGCTGAGCCTTCCGCTCTGGAAGCAAAATGGCACGGAAGCCGGAGAACAGAGAAGCGGTAAAGCGTTATCACTTGTCGATATATTTGCCATTCCCGGCGCGAAAGCGGTCATGCTCTGTTTCTTCTGCTACTGCGCGGCGGAGCAGACCGTCGGACTCTGGGCGAGCAGCTACCTCGTGAATGTGAGGGGAATTGATCCCGTGACCGCGGCGGGCTATGGCAGCCTGTTTTTTATCGGTATCACGGCGGGCCGCGCGGTCAGCGGGTTTATCACCTACCGCCTGAACGACACGCAGATGGTGCGGTTGGGGCAGGGGATCATCGCCGTAGGGCTGGCGCTGCTGTTCCTACCGCTGGGCGAACGCGCCGCTTTCGCGGGACTGATCCTCGTCGGGCTCGGCTGCGCGCCAATCTATCCGAGCGTGATCCACTCGACGCCCGCGCACTTCGGCGCGGAGCGTTCGCAGGCGCTTATCGGCGTACAGATGGCGAGCGCGTACGTCGGCACGTCGCTGATGCCGCCGCTGTTCGGCGCGCTCTCGTCGCGCGCGTCGCTGCGCATTTTTCCGGCGTATCTGCTCGTGCTGCTCATCGTGATGGCCGCGTCGCATCTCGCACTGTGCAGAAAGACGGATACATAATATCCGCGGGTCAACGCCAAAAAAGGGAGACGCTGTAAGCGTCTCCCTTTTTTGAACTGTCAGAACGGGTGCTTCGCGGTTTCGAGGATCGTGTCGAGCATGCCCTGGATCTGCGGCGTGACCACCTTGTTCTTGTGGTACAGCAGCTGCCGCCACTGTCGCATGACGCAGTCCCGCACGGGAACGATGGCGAGCTCATTCTCGTGGATACTCTTTTCCACCGTGTAGCGCGGCAGCACCGAAAGGAACTCCGGCTCCTCGCACAGCAGGCGCAGGGCGAGCACGTCGCTTTCCAGCTCGCAGAACGGCTCGATGGCGAGGCCGTGGCGCGCGAGCTCGCGGTCGAATTGGTCGCGGTAGGCGTTGTTGCGATTCATCAGCACGAAAGGATGGCCGACGAGATCGGCGAGACGGACGTCCGCGCGCTGCGCCAGCGGGTTCGCGGCATTTGTGACGACGACGATGTCCTCCTCCGCCTCGAAGACCTTGACAAACTGCGTGTCGAACACCTGCTCGTCGAGCGTGTAGATGAGGTCGAGCTCGTTTTTGATGAGCAGTTCGCGCAGCCGCGCGACGTTGTCGCCGTGGATATTGGTCAGGACGCGCGGGAAGCGCCGGTGGAACGCGGGGACGATGTCCGCGAACGACGCGGTCATCAGCGAGTCGAGCGTGCCGACGCGCACCGTGCCGGTCAGGTCGGCGGTCTCGGTGGCGAACGCGCTCGCGCGGGCGACGGCGCTCACCACGTCGCGCGCGTAGACGGTGAAGTCCTTGCCGTACTGCGTGATCGACACGTTCTTGCCGATGCGATCGAACAGCTGCACGCCCAGCTCGCGCTCAAGCTGCTGGATCTGGACGGTGACGGCGGACTGCGAGTAGTCCAGCGCTTCCGCAGCCTTGGAAAAGCTCTTGAGCTCGGTCACCTTGAGAAACGTGGTCAGATTTCGGATTTCCATAAAAGCCTTCTTTCGATTCGGAAAAACGATTAGTTTCTTGAAATATTTTAATAAATCGAAAGCGCTTTGTCAAGGAAAACTTGGACAAATTGCCGAAAAAGTACCAATCAATCGCGGAAGAACCAGAGGTCCATGTCCGTCCTGCCGCCAATGCCGTTCACGGAGCCGCGGTCGGTGTACTGCCACATGGCAAAATCGTAGATGAAACGCGGATAGTCGCCGTTATACTGTCCCGCGTACCAGACGTCGTATCCGGCGAGGCGGGAGAGGTCGTACTTGACGTAGCCGTCGTAGGTGTTCATGTAGACCATCGGCGCGTAGCCCGCTGCCTTGACGCGCTCGCAGAACGCGACCGCGCAGTCGCAGACGACGGAAACGGGCACGTCGTTGGAGCGCGCGTCGGGGTTGTCGCTGCCGGCGGTCTCCCAATCGAAGACGATGGGGCCGTCGATCTGCTTGCCCTTGAGCTTGGAGAGCGTGTATTCGATCTCCTCGACCGCCTCGGCGGTGCTGACCGCCTGCGAGTAGAAGTAGACGCCGAGCTTGAGCCCGGCGGCGCGCGCGCCGCTGTAATACTCCTCAAAATACACGTCGTCGTAGATATTGCCGGAGTTCTGATACCTGCCGCCGACGCGCAGGATCGCGAAGTCGACGCCGTCCGCCTTGACCGCGTTCCAATCGATCTTCCCCTGATGGCGCGACACGTCGATGCCGCGCAGCACCGTGACGCCGGGTCCCGTATAGGTCATGGTCCCGCCGCTGCCGGAGAAGCCGGACTTGTCGTAATGGTTGAGCGGCACGCCCGCGGCGACGTCAAGCGTGCGCGAGCCGTAGGTCACGGTCTGCGTCGTGCCGAGGGCGACGGTGTTGCGCAGCCGCCAGACGATGGTGGACGCCTCCGCGCGCGTGAGGGAGTCGTCCGGACAGTAGAGCTGTTCGCCGTGCGCCGTCATGCCGTTGAGCACGCCGACGTTTGCGAGCGCGGTGACGAAGCCGTCGTCCACATCGGCGAAGGGCGAGTCGCCGAACGACTGTCCGAAGCCGATGGCGTCCGCGATCAGATGCGCCACGTCAAGGCGCGTGATGGGCTGATCCAGATCGGCGAGCAGGCGTTCGGGCAGCCAGCCGCGCGCGCGGACAAAGTCGGCGTAGCCGCTCGCCCAATGCGCGCCGGTCGCCGGCTGTTCGGGGTGTCCCGCGGCGAGCAGAATGAGCTTGAGCGCCTCGCCCGTGGCGGTGGGGAGGTTCGGCGCGTAGGTCCCGTCGCCGCGGCCGTCAATGACGCCGTCCTCGCTCAGCTCCATGACGTAGTCATAGAACCAATGCGCGCCGAGCACGTCGGTGTAGCTGCGCCGGACGTAGTTGTTCTTCGTCCAGACAGCGCTTGCCGCGCGGTTTCGCGTCACGCGGTCGCCGAGGCGGAGCGTATCGCCGCCCGCCGTACGCATGCCGGAGAGCGTATAGCCGAGGCGGAACATGACAGGGAAGGCGTCGTACGTCCCGCCGCGCTCATACACCGCGAAGTCGGTGGCGTACTGCACGCCGTCCTCACGCGTGACGGCGAGGTAGCAGAACTCGTCGCTGCGCGACGCGTCGCCGTCGAGGTAGAGCGCGGCTTCCTCAAGCCGCCGCTGCGCGAGCCCTGGCAGCACCATGCCGCCGGCGTGGCTCCAGACGCCGAATGCCCGCGCGGTTTCGCGGCGGGACGCCTCCATGTCGCCGCGCACGATCTTGACAAGCGCGCTGGTACCGCTCAGCCACGAGGTGCCGAGCGTATAGGTGAAGTCGACGAGCGCGTCGAACTGCCCTTGCGTGGGCGTGAGCCCGTTTCGCGCGAAAAAGCTGTTGAGCGCCGCTTCGGTGCGGACAAGCTCCGCGCGCAGCAGCGCCTCGGCCTCGTCTTCGGTGACGCCGTTCGGGTACGCGCCCTCGGCGACCTGTGAGCCGTAGCCGACATACCAATGGCCGTTTTCGTAGTACATGTCGCGCGAAAAGCCCTCGTAGCGCTCGATGAGGTCGAGGCAGGCGCCGCCCGCGGTCATGCCGGTATAGGCGCGCACCGGCGCGGGACACGCCGCCTGCGCGATGAGGCAGGCGAGCAGCATCAAGGCGGTCAGGGAATGACGGATCTGTTTCATGGAAGCTCCTTTTGTCATTTTATGTCTACTTGGTAGGATACCATATCTTTTGATGGAACGCAATGCCAAACGCCCGCGCCGCGTCCTGTTAATTTTTGCCATGACGCGGTATGCCGGCGGCGGAGAGGAGGCCGGCGCTGCGCCGTTCGGGATTTTCTGACAAAAGAAAACGAAAAATGCCGCGCGCCCGTGCTGGCGCGCGGCAAATAATTTTCCTTTACAAGCCTAATTCTACCGCGCGGCGGAACCGTATCTCGCCGGTGAGCGCCTTGTCGATCTGCGCGATGAGCGCCTCGCGGTCGCGGTTGAGCGTGCCCTTGAGCGGGAGGTAGTTGCTGGCGTGGTTGGAGCGGAACACGCTGCCGTCGCTGTCGATGTGCCGCAGGATCACGCGGTTCTCGGCCGCCAGCTCCTCGGGGCCGAGCATGGTCAGCTCGCCGCGCTCGATCCAATCGTGCAGCGGCGTGCCGGAGTAGACGCGCAGCGTCAGCATCGCGACGTAGTCCGCCTTGATGCGCGAGAGCGCCGCGGCGGTGGCGACGGCGTGCTCCTCGCTCTGTTCTTTGCCGCCCATGCCGTTGATGGCGGTGACGGAGAGCGTCATGCCCGCCGCCTTGGCGCGCAGCGAATGCTCGACGATCTCCTCGGCGGTGACGCCCTTGTCATACTTTTTGAGCAGCGGCTCCAAGCCGGTTTCCAGCCCGACATAGACCATCTGCAGCCCGTGGGCGCGCAGCGTTTCGAGCTCCGCGTCGGTCTTGCGCATGAGCGCCTTGGTGGACGCGTAGGCGCTGACGCGCTCGCACTCGGGGAAGCGGTCGCGGATATAGTCGAGCACGCTCAGCAGGTAGTCCATCGGAAGGATCAGCGCGTCGCCGTCGGCGAGGAACACGCGCTCAATGCGCGGATAGTACGCCCGTGCCTCGGCAAGGTCGCCGAGCACCTGCTCAAGCGGATTGATGGAGAAGCTCTTCGCCTTGTACATGATGCAGAACGCGCATTTGTTGTGGCTGCACCCGAGCGTGCACTGCACGATCAGGCTGTGTGCCTCGCTGGGCGGGCGGTAGACGGCTCCGGAATAATGCATAGCGCGAATCTCCTTATTTGTTCAGCTTGCTTTCGCACTTCGCCATGAAGCGCTCCACGTCGATGTAGGCGCGCTGGTGCGTGCCCTCGCCGATGAGGCCGGCGTCGTCGTAGGCGGAGACCTTGAACTCCGCCATCTTGCCGTTTTCAGACACGGACACCAGCTCCGCCACCGCGCGCACAGGCATGCCGACGGGCGAGGGCGAGACGTGGGCGATATCGAGCTTCGTACCGACGCTGCTTCTGCCTTCGGGCAGACCCTCCTGCATGAGCAGGAACGCGGCGTTCTCCATCATCGCGATCATCCACGGCGTGCCGAACACATGCATCGCGCCGCTGCCGAGGCTTTTGGCGGTCATCGGCTCGGCGACGGTATCGCGGACCTCATAGGTATCTCCGACTTTCATGAGTAATGCCTCCTAATGCTGTTTTTCCGTAGCATACCACAAAAAAGGACGCCGCACAAGTGCGGCGTCCCGAAAATCAGTTCTCCGCTTTGACGCGGATCCAATACTTGCTCAGCTCGCGCTGGAGCGTGACGTTGTCGTGGAACATTTCGTCCATTTCTCCGTCGCTGCGGGGGAGATACGCCTCGTTTTCGGCGTACAAATCCTCCTGCGTGCTCATTTCCTCGAGCACCTCCGCGTTGGGCGAGGCGTAGCCGACGGTTTCGGAGTTGTCGAACGCCGCCTCGTAGGTGAGCATGTAGTTGATGAACTCATGCGCCAGCAGCGGGTTCTCGGCGTTCTTCGGAATAATCATCGCGTCGCTCCAGATGTTCGTGCCCTCGTCGGGCATGAAGAAGCTCATATCCTCGTTCTCGTCAAGGATCACCGTCGCGTCGCCGCTGTAGACCACCGCGATGTCCTGATAGCCGTTGATCATCGAGTCGATGACCTCGTCGGTGACGTAGATGGGGAACATCGTATTGTTCATCTGCCGCAGCCACTCGTAGGCGGCCTCAATCTCGGCGGGGTCGTCGGTATTCATCGAGTAGCCTAGCGCCTTAAACGCCATCATGAACGAGTCGCGCTCGGAATCGTAGATATAGATGCGGCCCGCGTAATCGACGTCGTGCAGGATATCCCAGCCCTCGGCCTCCATGACCGCGGGGTCGACGTTCTCGTGGTTGTACACGAGGCCGACGCTGCCCCAGAAGTAGGGCACGGAATATGTGCCGTCGGGGTCGTAGTCAAGCCCGACCACCGCGTCCGCGAGGTTGTCGAGGTTGGGAATGAGCGACTTGTCGAGCGGCTGCAAATAGTCGCCGTTGATGAGACGCTCGATCATGTAGTCCGACGGGATCAGCACGTCGTAGCTGTCGCCCGCCTGAAGCTTGGTGTACATCATCTCGTTGGAGTCGAAGTTCTCCACGATGACGCTCACGCCGTACTGCGTCTCAAAGTTGGAGATGACGTCCTCGCCCAGATATTCGCCGGGCAGATAGAGCTTAAGCACCGACGAGCCGTATTTCTCGACGGCTTCCTGCTGGCGGCGGCGCTGTGCGCCGCTGCCGGCGGCCGCCATACCGGCGATGGCGGCGGCGAGTATCGCCGCGACCACCGCCGTCGCCTTGCGGTTCAGCGGCTTCGCCGTACCCTTGGCGGCGCTGCGCTCGCGCACGATGGGCACGATATTGACGACGCCGAGCGCGATTGGGATGAGCAGGATCACGATGGTGGAGAGCGCGTTGATCGAGGGGTTGACGCGCTTCGACATGGTGTAGACGAGGATCGAGATGTTGTTGACGCCGTTGCCGGTGGTGAAGTACGAGATGACGAAGTCGTCAAAGCTCATCGTGAACGCGATGAGCGCGCCGGAGATGATGCCGGGCCTGATCTGCGGCACGATGACGCGGGTCAGCGCCTGAAACGGCGTCGCGCCGAGGTCCATCGCCGCCTCGATGAGGTTTGGGTCCAGCGAGCGCAGCTTGGGCGTCACGGAGAGCATGACGTAGGGGATACAGAACATGATGTGCGCGAGCAGCATCGTGCCGAAGCCCTTGCGCGCGGCGAGCACGCTGAAGAACATCAAAAGGCTGATCGCCGTCACGATGTCGGGATTCATGACCGGTAGGTCGTTAACGCGCTCCACGATGGCGGAGAGCACGCGGCTCGACTTCGAGAGCCCGATGGCGGTGATTGTGCCGGCGACGGTGGAGATCACGGTCGCCAGCACGGCGATGAGCACCGTGT
Organism: Oscillospiraceae bacterium; assembly: GCA_017458025.1. GTDB lineage: Bacteria > Bacillota > Clostridia > Oscillospirales > Oscillospiraceae > Hominicoprocola. Next base: position 11,132 of record JAFTGG010000125.1, read on the forward strand.
AGAGGACCGCCTCCATCATCGTCGAGTCGGCGAACATCTTCTCGTACCACCGAAGCGAGAAGCCGCCGAACTTCGTAAGCGAGCGGGAATCGTTGAAGGAGAAGACGATGATATAAAAGATGGGGAAGTAAAAGAACAGGAGCGTCAGGGCAAGAATGATCTTCCCGCCGGCGCCGTTTTTTCCGCGCTCAGTCATACCGCGTCACTCCTTTCCGCCGGAGGCGACGGAGACGTCCGCCTTGCGCGTGAAGTACATGGAGATCATGATGATGACCGCCATGATCATCGAGATGGCGCTGCCGAAGTTCCAATCGCCGGAGGTGAGAAACTGCGACTCGATGACGTTGCCGACAAGGACGTACTGCCCACCGCCGAGCAGCTTCGGAATAAAGAAGCTGGACACCGCGGGAAGGAACACCAGCGTGATGCCGGAGATGACGCCGGGGAGCGAGAGCGGCAGCGTGACGCGCAGAAAGGCGTGCGCCTTATCCGCGCCGAGGTCGGCGGCGGCGTTCAGAAGGTTCTTGTCCATCTTATCGAGCGAGGTGTGGATCTGCAGGATCATGAAGGGAATGAAGTTATACACCATGCCGAGAATGACGGCGAAGCTCGTGTGGATCATCGGCACGGGGCCGACGCCGAAGAAGCCGAGAAACGTGTTGAGCACACCCTCGTCCTGTAAAATGCCCATCCACGCGTATGTGCGCACCAGCATGTTGACCCAGGTGGGCATCGTGATGAGCAGGATCATGATGGTGTTGGCGCGCTCGCCGAGCTGCGCGATGACGTAAGCGATGGGGTAGCCCAGAAGCACGCAGATCACGGTCGTAATGAGCGCGATGTAGAGCGAGCGCCAGAGCACCGCGAGGAACACGCTGTCCGTCACGAAGCGGGCAAAGTTCTCCAGCGTGAAACGGAACGTCAGCACGTCGTTGCCGGACTCCGTGAACGCGTAGAGCACGATGAGCAGCATCGGCAGCACGATCATCGCCGCGATCCACAGGACGTACGGATAGGTCATGGAACGGAACTGTTTCACCGGCGGCCTCCTCTCTTCATCACATGCAGGTCCTCGGGACGGAAGATCAGGCCGACTTCCGCGCCTTCCTCGGCGGCGCGGGTGGTGGAGACCTTGTATTCGTAGCCTTCGGTGGCGAAGGTCACGTCGTAAACGCCCGGGGTGATGGTTTCGGGGTCGAAGTCGTACTTGACGTCGGTGATCTCGACCTGCTCGTTCTCGTCCTCCAGGCTCCACGCCGACGCGTTCGCCCACATCTTGAGATCGGTATCCAGCGCCATGCTCTCCTGAATGTCCTCGACCTTCTTGAAGAAGTTCATGGCGTAAATCTCCTCCTGATATACCGTGCTCTCGGCTCGGTTCTCGGTGACGACCATCGCGCGCACGGTGATGGAGGTGCCCGCGGCGGTGGCAAACGTGACGCTGTACTCGCCGGTCTCGGGCTTGATGTCGTGCTCGACGGTCTTGATGGAGATCGGCTCCTCGGTCTCGGCGTCCCACGCCTCGGCGGAGGCAAGGGCGATGATCCTGCCGTCGTTCAGCTCCGCCGCGTCCTCCACGTCGAGCAGAAAGCCGCTGGCGCTGATCTTCTCGCCGCCTCCCGTGACGGGCTTATCCTGAGAGACCTGCATCTTGACCGTGATGGACGTGCCGGCGCGGGTCTCGACGATCGTATCGTAGTGCATGCCCTTAAAGAGCTGCGACTTGACCACGCCCTTGAGCATGCCCTGACCGCGCGGGACGATGTCGAGGTGCTCGGGGCGAATGACGACGTCGACCTTTTCGCCCCGCTCAAAGCCGCGGGCGGAGCAGGGGAACTTCTTGTCCTCGAACACGACGAGGTCGTCTTCGAGCATTACGCCGTCGATGATGTTCGTCTCGCCGATGAAGTTCGCGACGAACTCGTTGACCGGGCGGCGGTAAATCTCGGTCGGCGTGCCGATCTGCTGAATTTCTCCCGCGTTCATGACCACGATCTTGTCCGACATCGTCAGCGCCTCCTCCTGATCGTGCGTGACGAAGATGAACGTGATGCCGACCTCCTGTTGAATGGACTTGAGCTCGTGCTGCATCTCCTTGCGGAGCTTTAAGTCCAGCGCGCCGAGCGGCTCGTCGAGCAGCAAAACGCTCGGCTCGTTGACGAGCGCGCGGGCGATGGCGATGCGCTGCTGCTGTCCGCCGGACATCTCGGTCACGTTGCGCCTGGCGTAGTCCTCGAGGTTCACGAGGCGCAGCATGCGCATGACCTTCTGCTCGATGACGTCCTTCGGCTCCTTTTTGATGGTCAGGCCGAAGGCAATGTTGTCGTAGACGTTCATGTGCGGGAACAGCGCGTATTTCTGGAACACGGTGTTGATCTCGCGCTTGTAGGGCGGGACGTTGACGATGTCCTCGCCGTCAAAGAGCACCTTGCCCTCGGTGGGCTGCAAAAAGCCGCCGAGAATACGCAGCAGCGTCGTCTTGCCGCAGCCCGAGGGCCCCAGCAGCGTGACGAACTCGTTTTCGTAGATATCGAGAGACACGCCTTTGAGGACGACCTGGCCGTCCTCAAAGCTTTTGACGATGTTCTTGAATTGAATGAGCTTCTTCGCTTCTTCTGCCATTGCGACCTTCTCCTTTTAGATATCAAAATAGCGGGGGAGTGGAGACCCAGAGCACATGCGCGGGCGTCTTGCGCTCGTTCCTGACCGTATGGAACGTCTGCCCGTGGAGGTAGAACGTTTCGCCCTTGCGCAGAACGCTGCGTTTGCCGTCGCACTCCAGCGTCACCGTGCCGTCCACGACATAGCCAAATTCCTCGCCGCTGTGCGGCGCGACCTCAAAGGACTCGCCGTTCTCGGGCAGCGTGAGCAGGATCGGCTCCATCTGGTTTTTCTGCGCGTTCGGCACGATCCAACTGACGGTGCGGTCGTCGCGCTCGTCCACATAGAAGTCCGATTCGCGGAAGGTGTACCGCTCGACGGCGTCTTCTTTAAAAAAGTCCGCGAGATTGGTGCCGAGCGCCTCCAGAATGTCGTCCAGCGAGTCGATGGAGGGCGAGGTGAGGTTGCGTTCAAGTTGGGACAAAAACCCTTTCGTCAGCTCGCTTCGGCTGGCAAGCTCCTCCAGAGTCAGCCCCTTCTGCGTTCGCAACTGCTTGATCTTTCCGCCGATATCCATACGCGCCTCCTTCAAAAGTTTAGCAATACTAAACTTTTTGTTCTTCAAATTTAACCGCGGATATCATACACGAACGCGCGACAAATTGCAACATCAAATCAAACTTTTTGTTTATGAAATCGAACTTTCTCAACATGCGAAAAAACACAGGCCCGTTTGGGCCTGTGTTTTGACATATTTGTGCAGAACCGCTGTACGGACAAGCCGGTTCAGCCGAAGTATTTGCGCCGGAACGCCGGCATGTCCACGGCAAATTCCCTGCCTTTGAGGTATTCGAGTATCCCCGCGTCGGTGGGGAAGTCGAAGCGCAGACGGTAGGAGCAGAGCAGCTGCGCCGTCTCGCCGTACTTGCGGTTCGCCGCGCCGACGCCGTACTTGCCGTCGCCGAGCAGCGGGTGCCCCATGTCGGCGAAGCTCGCGCGGATCTGATGCGTGCGGCCGGTGAGCAGCTCGACCTCGACGAGCGACAGCCCGTCGCGCGTGAGCAGCGTTTCGTAGAGCGTGACCGCGCTGCGCCCGTCGGGGACGGCGTGGTGATAGACGCGCATCTTGTTTTCGCGCTCGTCCTTGCGCAGAATACATTCGATGCGGCCCTTGGGCGGCTCGGGACGGCCGAGACAGACGCAGAGGTAGCGCTTCGCAATCTCGCGGCCTTTGATCTTGTCGTTCAAGATCCGCAGCGCTTCGGCGTTCTTCGCCGCGATGACGAGGCCGCTTGTGTTGCGGTCGATGCGGTTGCACAGCGCCGGCGTGAACGCGTTTTCCTCGCGCGGGCGCCATTCGCGCTTCTGATAGAGATACGCGAGCAGGTGGTCGATGAGCGTGACGCCCGTTTCGCCGTCGCCGGCGTGGCAGAGCTGACCGGAGGGCTTGTCCAGCAGAACGATGTTCTCGTCCTCGTAGACGATGTTCACCTTCGGCGACGCGATGGTGAGGTAGACGTTGTTCTCGTCCGGCGCGTCGAAGAACTCGTCGTTGATCCAGCATTCGACGAGGTCGCCCTCGCTGAGCCTCAGGTCGCGCTGGGCGCGCGCGCCGTTGACCTTGACGCGCTTGATGCGGACGTACTTCTGCGCGAGCGACGCCGGAAGCAGGGGGACGGTCTTGGCGAGAAAGCGATCGAGCCGCTGTCCCGCGTCGTTTTTGCCGATGGTGAATGCGCGCATGCCGGCGTCTCCTTTCGCGGTTTTTGCCATTGTAAGCCCTGCGGAAAAAATTTTCAACAAAAATCGAAAAAGTATTTGACAACCGCGGGGCTCTTTACTATAATACTTGTCGTGTCATTGTGAGGTGTGTCATGCGTTTGGACGTCAGAGGGATCATCAACACCCCCGGAGACGGAATCGAGTTCAACGAGGAATTGGACCTTTCCGATGTGGACTTCGGCGGCGTGTATCCGGCGGTTCGGCCCGTTTCAGTGGTAGGAGCGGTGCGGAACATCGCGGGAATGCTCCGGTTGACGGCGGACGCGGATACGACGCTCTCGTGCGTGTGCGACCGCTGCGGTACCGTGTTTGAAAAGCCCTTCCGTCTCTCGCTGGAGCGGATGCTCGCCGAGGAATTGGAAGACGCGGAGAACGACGATATCCTGCTGCTCGACGACGGCGCGTTCGACTTGGACGAGCTGGTACGCGAGGCGTTCATTCTCAATATGGACACGAAAACCCTCTGCCGCGAGGACTGCAAAGGCCTGTGCTCCGGCTGCGGCGCGAACCTCAATTTTGAGGCGTGCCGCTGCAAAAAGGAGATCGACCCGCGCTGGGCGGCATTGCAAAAACTGTTGTAAATTTCGCGGCATACCGCCGTTATCGATCAAGGAGGTGTCAATATGGCAGTCCCCAAGGGGAAAGTTTCCCGCGCGAGACGTGATAAGCGTCGCAGCTCTCATTGGAAGCTGACGGCTCCTGTGCTGGTCGCGTGCCCGAAGTGCGGCGCGCTGCGTCAGCCGCATAGAATGTGCCCCGAGTGCGGTACCTACAACGGCCGCACCGTCAAGGTCATCGAGGCGAAGACTCAGGCGGAGTAAGCCTATCCATACCGCTTGAAAAGCACGGCGAAAGCCGTGCTTTTTTCTGTTGTGTTTTCGTAAAATTGTGTTAAACTGATATCTTAGATGATTTTTCTGCGGGGAGTTGCATCATGGAAGAATTTGAAAAGGAAACGGGCGAGGCGCCGGAGGGCTCCGAACGCGCCTCAAGCCGCGAGCTTTACGAGTGGCTGCGGTCCTGCGTCGCCGCGGTGCTGGCCATTGTGGTCGTGTTCACGTTCCTTGTGCGCATGATGGGCGTCGAGGGTCCGTCCATGCGTCAGACGCTGCAGGCGGGCGACCGGCTGCTCGTGCTCAACACGCCGCTCGTGAACGAGTACCGCCGGGGCGACATCGTCATCGCGCGTAAGGAGACGTTCTCCGAAGACCCCATCGTCAAGCGCGTCATCGCGGTCGGCGGGCAGACGGTGGACATCGACTTCTCCGCGGGCGTCGTCTATGTGGACGGGGCCGCGCTGGAAGAGGACTATATCAACGACCGCACCTACCTCTACGAAGGCACGGACTTTCCGCTGACGGTGCCGGAGGGCTCAGTGTTTCTCATGGGCGACAACCGCAACATGAGCACCGACAGCCGCGAGCCGCGCATCGGCACGGTGGACACGCGCTATCTCATCGGAAAAGCGGTGTTTCTGCTCTTTCCGGGGCCCGACTCGGTCACAGGGAAGCGTGATTTCAGCCGCATCGGCTTTTTGAGCAGGGATTGACACCATGCAGTTGGAGAGTTTGAGCTGGTTTCCCGGCCACATGACCAAGACCCGCCGCATGATCGTCTCGGAGATCGGCAATATGGACGCGGTGTGCGAGATCGTGGACGCGCGTATCCCGCTTTCGTCGCGCAATCCGGATCTCGACGACCTGACGGCGGGCAAACCGCGCGTCGTGGTGCTCAATCGCGTCGATCAGGCGGACGCCGCCGTGACGAAGCGCTGGGCGGCGTGGTTCCGCGCGCAGGGCTATGCGGTCATCGAGGCGGACGCGAAGTCCGGCGCGGGCGTCAAGCAGTTCGCGCCGGCCGTGCGGACGCTGCTCGCGGAGAAAATCGCCGCCTATGAGGCGAAAGGGCAGGTCGGGCGCACGCTGCGCGTGATGGTGCTCGGTATTCCGAACGTGGGGAAATCCACGTTCATCAATAAGGTCTCCGGCAGAAAGACCGCCAAGGCGGAGGACCGCCCCGGCGTCACGCGCGGTAAGCAGTGGGTGCCGGTCGACAGGACGCTGGAGCTGCTGGATACCCCCGGTATCCTCTGGCCGAAGTTCGAGGACCCCGAAGTCGGCGTGCGTCTCGCGTTCACCGGCGCGATCCGCGACGAGGTCGTGGATATCGAGGAATTGGCGATGCGGCTGATGGACTACCTCGGCGCGCGCTATCCCGACGCGCTCACGGAGCGCTATAAGATCACCGTGGAGGACGGCGAGGACGGCTGGACGCTCGTGGAGAAGGCGGGACGCAAGCGCGGCTTTCTCATTTCGGGCGGCGAGGTCGATACCGAGCGCATGAGCCGCATTTTGCTTGATGAGTTCCGTGGCGGCAAGCTGGGGCGCTTTACATTGGAAACGCCGCCGGAGGAGGATTAGGGCGCACCGCTCGCCGCATGCGCGGCAGCCGCGCATGCTGAAGTATCCTCCGGATTGGGAGGATACTGATGGCCGACTTAACTTACGAAAACGAACCGCGCGCCGCGGGCTCTGCGAAGGTCTTCGTCGTGGACGAGGCGGCCGCCGCCCCCCTCTGCGTGCCTGTGTACGCGTCGGCGGTGATCCTGCCGGAGGATTGCGACATTCCGGGGCTGAACGACTCAAAAAAGCTGTCGGAGAAGAAGCGAGAGGCGCTTTTTCCCGTCATACGGGAAAAAGCCGTCGCCTACGCCGTCGCGTGGGTGGACGAGAGAGAGATCGACGCGACCGATATCCTGAGTGCGCGCATAAAAGCGATGCAGCTTGCCATCGACGGCCTCGCCGTCAAGGCGGACTTCGCGCTCATCGACGG
>JAFTGG010000126.1 GCA_017458025.1 Oscillospiraceae bacterium
GCTTTTGCCGCGCAGGACGGAGAACACCTCCGCCGGCGCGACCGACACGCTGCCGGCCAGAAGGCTCGTCGCCAGCAGCGCCAAAAGCAAAAGGGCGAGCAGCCCGAAGGCAAGCGCGTAACGCGTTCCCCGTTTCATGGCTGTCCACCCCTTTCTTATCGTATTGGATTGTATTTTACCGCAAGCGGCGCAGATAAGTCAACGTATCTCCCGCCGTGCCGGTCAGCACGGCGTGGAAATCCGCGATCATGCCCCCGACGGCGGAGGTCTCCTGGAACAGGTTCTGCTCCGTCGCCCAGACCTCGCCGTTTTGCACCGCCTTGAAGTCCGCGAACAGCTCGTTCGCGGCGATGAGCTGCGCGACGCTGTCCATCGGGTAGATGTTGCTGTTGTAAATGAGCACGTCCGCGTCCTTCGCGCTCACATAGAACGCTTCGAGCTGCATATTCATGGTGGACAGCGCGTTGTCCTCCGTCTCAAGCTCCGCCGGAACGTAGCAGCCGCCCGCAAGCTCGATCATTTTCGAGAGGTAGTCTCCGGGACGGCGCACGTTGACATAGCCGTTGGGGTTCAAATAGAAGAACGCGACGGTCTTGCCCGTGCTTTCACCGTTCAGAATACCGTCCAGCGCGGCGGTCTGGCGCGTAAAAAACGCCTCCGCCTCCGCTTCCTTGCCGACAAGCAGCGCATAGAGCTTGATCCACTCCATGCGTCCCAGCGGGTGGGCTTCATAGCTGGAACGCTCCACCATAGTCGGGATACCGAGCGCCTCAAGCTGCTCCCGCGTCGCGGGGCTGTGGAGGATCATCGTGTTCTCGATGGCGAACGAGCAGCCCTCGGAAAGCAGCAGCTCGTAATCCGGCGCGCGGTACTTGCCCGCGTAGAGCATTTCGCCCGTACCCAGCGCGTCCGCGACCTCCGCCAGGCTCCAATCCGCCGCCGTCGTGCTTGTAAAGCGCACGCTGTCCAGCGCGCCCAACTGCCGAAACGGGTCCATCGCGCCCGAGGACGCAAGATAGAGGTGATCCATCGGCGTACGCAGCACCGTCGCATCCGCGATCTCCGGCGCCTCCGCGCCGTCTGGGACGAGCAAGTACCGCTCCTCCCCCGCGACGGTCACGAGCGACACGCCGCCGTCATAGTAATCGACGGCAAACTGCTCCGCGTATTGAAGCGCCATACTGCCGATGGGCGCGGCGGCGCTTTGCGGGGCAACGGCCGATTCCGTCTGCGCGCAGGCGGTCAGCAGCAGCGCCAGCAACAGGAGGACGCCGCTCTTATGCCACCGTTTCATCACGGGGTCTGCTCCAACGAAGCGGAATCGAAGGTCAGCGTGTAGTCGATCTCATAGGGCTGGCTCATGGCGGTCGTGTCCGCGACCACCGCCAGCGGGCGGTCGAACGCCGCGACGGGGATATCGAATATGGAGTGCCCATCCGCGATCACCGCGTCGTAGCGCTCGCCGTCCATGAGCATATAGTCGTAGTTCGCGCTGCTCCAAACAATCTCCGCCAGTGCATAGCCGCCGCGGACAAACAGGTCGGCAGGCGACTGCACGCTCGCTTTGCCGGAGCCGCCCGCGAGCGTCACATTGACCGTATAGGAGCCGTCCGCGAGCCCAAGGCTCTCCGCCGTGGTCAGCGTCTTGAACGCCTTCAACGGCAGCGAGTCGGCGCGGAACACGAGCGTGCGGTCGTACCACAGTTCCTTGTTGCGGCTCCACGCCGCGCACTGCACCGGCGCGTCCAGCGCGTCGATCCCAAACGCGAATTTGCGTTCGTAAGGCGTGATGTACCGCGTCTCGTCCGCAGCCGCCGCCTCCTCGGCGGTGCCCGCGAACAGATAGCCGTAGGCGTCGCTGCTCATGGTCAGCTCCACCGTCATCGCGTCCGCTTCGACGGTCAGCTCGCAGCTTTCGATCTTGAACATCGACGAGCTGGATTCCACCGCAACGGGATAGGTTCCGCCCTTGAGCTCATTCGCGTAGACGGGCGTCATGCCGTCGTCCACCACGTCCTGCACCGTCGTCATCTGCGACGCGTCCGCGACGGCGGAGGTGTTGTCGTCCTGTGCTTGTGTCGTTTGCGCTTGCTCCGGCCGCGGCTCCGGCGGCTCTTGAACGGGCGCGGTCTGTACGCCGCAGCCCGCCAACAGGCAGAGCGCGAGCAGCAGCGCCGTCAATCTCTGATTTTTCATATCAGCTCAGCGAGTCGACCGCCGCCTGCGCGTGGGCAACGTAGAGCTGCTGGATCGCTTCGAGGCTTCCAAGCCCCTCCAGAACACACTCGACCTCGTAGCCCGCCGCCTCAAAGACGGACTTCCAGCTGTCCTCGTCGTCGCCCGCCATATCGTTGTTGGCGTGGTCGCCCGCGACGACCATCAGCGGGCGCAGCACGACGCGCTTATAAGCACCCTGCTGCACCGCGGCAAGTACATCCTCGATAGAGGGCTCCGCCTCGACGGTGCCGATGTAGTAGTTCTCCCAGCCCTTGGCGTCCAGCACGCCCTGCATCTTTTCATACACACCGTTGGACTCCGCCTCGGTGCCGTGGCCCATCAGCACGACGGCGGGGCTGAGGCCCGTCACCCATGTCGTCGCCTTGATGACGGCTTCCGCGACCGCGTCAAAGTCGTCGTCCGTGGTCAGCAGCGGCGCGCCGACGGCAATCTGCTCAAACGCGTCGGCATACTGCGCCAGCTCCGCGACGAGGTCGTTATACTCAAAGCCGTCCATCAGGTGCGTCGGCTGCACAACCAGCGTCTTGACGCCGTTCGCCACCGCGCGCTCCAGCGCCTCGGTCACGTTGTCGATGGCCTCGCCGTCACGGCGCGCCACATGGTCGATGATGATCTGGCTTGTGAACGCGCGGCGGACGCTCCAATCGGGGAACGCCTGCTCCAGCGCGTTTTCAATCGCGCCGATGGTCATGCGGCGGTTGTCGTTGAAGCTGGTGCCGAAGCTCACGACCAGCAGCTCCTTCTCGCCGATGCCATCCTGGTTGCGCGGGTTGTCGAGCGACGCGTCGCCGGTGGTGTAGTCCTCCTCGTCCTCTTCCTCCGTCTCGGGCGCCTGCGCCTGCTTGTCCGGCTCCGCCGGCGTATTCTGCTCCGCGGCGGGCGCCGCTGCCGGCTCCGCCGCCGTCTTCCCGCTCGCGCAGCCGGCCAGCATACCGCAGACCATTGCGAGCGCCATCATGCATGCCATCAGTTTTTTCATTGTTTTCTCTTCTTTCTATGAGTTTTTGGAACATATATAAAAATGGCAGCCGCCATTTTTATCAACCATTTTTCGCGCGCCTCCCGCGCGAAATGACAATTTGCTTTTCCGTGAAAAAACGACGTCTTTCCATGAAAAATCCCGCCTGCCTGCCGGCAGACGGGAACATACGCATACAAAGCCCAGCCGCTCAAAGCGGCTCAGCCTATGCAACGCGGTTTCCGGTTCCGGCAGAAACGCCGACAGCTTTCAGGCATTCTGACTCAGCCGCTCCCGGCGGCATCACAGTGACCGACTCGCGGGGCTTCTCACCCCATTCCCCCTGCCGCCCGAAGCGGCGAAAGACTGTCCGATCTTCAATTGTCCTGTCTGTTTATAGCATATCGCGCCGCAAAATGCAAGCGCCGATCACAGCTTATGAAATTTCGGCTCCATACGCTCGAAGGTGCAGAACTCGGTGAAGCCGATTTCGTCGCGTAGGATCGCGCGGGCGTCGTCCATGTGGTCGGCGACATATTTCGGCGTGTGCGCGTCGCTGCCGATGGTCAGGATTCTGCCGCCCAGATCACGGTACAGCCGCAGAATATCACGGCTCGGCTGCGTGTCCGCAAGCCCGTAGTGCCAGCTGGACGTGTTCAGCTCAATGCCCTTGCCGTCGCGGATCGCCGTCGTCATGATCTCCGCGACGATGTCGCGTATCTTCGCAAACGGATAGACGCCCTGCTCGTCATAGCGCACAAGCAGATCAAGGTGCGCCAGCACGGAGTAGTGGTGATACTGCCGCGTCAGCGCCAAAACCTCCTCGTAATAACGCAGATTGTACTCGTCCTGCGTTCTGCCGCGCTGGAACTCCTGCGTCCAGAACTCCCTGTCCTCTACCTGATGCACGCTCAGGAGGACGAAATCCAACTCGTCGCGGTACTTTTCGTACAGCGCCTCGTACCGCGGCACGGTATGCTGCTGCATACCGAATTCAAGCCCTCCGCGGATCGCGATGCGCCCGCCGTAGACGCGGCGAAGCTCCGCGAGCCGCGCGAAGTAGCGCGGATAGTCCACATTCGCGAGCACCGTGCCGTCCGCGCGGACAGAGATATCCGGCTCATTCCAATCCTTTTTGATGCCGTAATCCACATGGTCGGTAAAGCACATCTCGTCGAGGCCGAGCGCGATCGCGCGCTCGACCTGCTGCTCCATCGGCGTGTCACTGTCGTCGCTGAACTCGGAATGGAGATGATAATCGCACTTCATCGCTTACGTTGCCTCCGGATACTCGTTGCAGAGCAGGCGGTACGGCGGCTCGTCCTCCTCAATGGTCGGAAAGCGGCCCATCGGCGGCTCAAAGCGGTTGTCGGCGTTGTCGTCGTTGCACTGGCTGACCTCGCCGAGCAGCACCGGCCCGCCGCCCGCTTCGACCGTGAAATCGTGGTACAGCAGCGGCGTGATGGTGATGCTCTGCCCCGGCTGAAGCCGCACCTGCGTCCCCGCGGGAACGGTATAGGCGCGCCCGTCGACGTGGACCGTCACGTCGCTCTCGCGGTCAATGCTCTCGTCTTTGTTTGAATTGTAGACGCGGATCAGCACATTGCCGCCCGCGCGGTTGATGATGTCCTCCATCTTCGACCAGTGGAAATGCATCGGCGCGTACTGCCCCTCGTTTAAATAAAGGAGCTTTTCCGCGTAGGTCTTGGGATATTTGTCTTTCATATAATAGTTTCCGTTGCGCAGCGTGATGAGCGAGAAGCCCACCTCGTCAAACTTGCCGAGGCCGTAGTCCGTGATGTCCCAGCCCAGCATATTGTCGCGCACTTCGTCGTAGTCATGGCCCTTGGACCGCCAATCGTCCGGTGTAAAGCGGCAGAAATCCGGCAACGAGATGCGATACTCGTTGATCATGGACTCCATCTGCCGCAGCGCGGCGTTGATCTCACTTCGTTTCATCGTGCGTCCCTCCTAAGTCAAGGCATAGTAGATCGAGCCGACCGCCTGCGCAAACTGCGCGACGGTTACGTCCCGCCGCATAGCGAGCTGACGCATCAGCGGCGTGTTGGCAAGGCCCTCCCCGCCATTTTTCAATCTCAAATGCGGCGCGCCCTCGGCAAATCCCTCGCGCAGAAGCGCAAAGCAGCGCTCCGATTTCACGAAGCGCCCAAACAGGAAGCGCGTCTCCGTCTCGGGGTGGAGCAGATACTCCATCTCACGGCTTACGACCGCGAGATGGCGGCCGATCTGTCGGAATACCTCCTCCGCGTTCGCGTCGCCCTCGCTTGCCTTCCGCATCAAATGCTCCAGACAGGGCTTGCGCAGGTCGTCCGGCTGCGTGCGGATACGCAGGACGCCGCCGCTCTCTTCGGTAAAGCCCTCCAGCAGCCGCGGATCAAGCGCATAAGCAAGCCGATATGCCGCCGCCTGCCCCATATAGCGCCGCGCGTCGGGCAGGCCGGAGTTCTCGTTCCGCGTGCCGCGCAGATCCTCCGGCGGCAGCGCCGCCGCGCCGCAGCCGCCTAGGTCGACCCAAGCGTCGTACAGCTCCAGCGGCAACTGAGGGATCGTACCATCCGCGCCTAGCCAGCCGGTGCCCAGGTCGGTGCCGAGGCTGTGCGCCACGACGCCGCGCGAAACCGTGTCTGTCTCCCCGCCGCAGACAAGCTCCATCGCGGCGGCAAACGCCGCCATGTTGCCGTCGTTGATGATATGGCAGCGCCCTTCCCCGCGGCAAAGAGGCAAAAGCCGCTCCTTGAGCGCGCCGAGCTTCTCGAACTCCGCCTCATAGTCGGCGGCGGCGCGACGCACGCCGTCGGTCTTGGGCGTCTCGCCGCCCACGATGCGATCACGCAGCACGATGTCGGGAAAGCTGACGCCGATGGCGTCCAATACGCCGGTATCGCAGCCCGCCTCCACGGCGGCGATCGCCGCCGCCATCTCCTCATCGGTCGCGTCCCTGCAAAGCGCCCCGTCCAAACGCGGATCGTCCGGCGCGGCGAGGCAGGCCCGCATCAGGCGCGTCAATAATAGAATCGGCTCAATAAGTTGGTCTATTTCAGAGTACGCGGCGGGGTTCCAATCATACTCCTTGACGGCAATCAAGCGACCGTTGAGCGACGCGGCGAGCTTGATGTCCGTGCCGCCAACGTCCACGCCGACGCAATGCGCGCACTCGGCCTCCCGCGCAAGCGTCAAAAGCAAATCCGCCGGCGAGCCGCAGCTCTTGTCGCTTTCCCAATATTCACTATATTCGCTCATATCGCATGTCGTAAAGTTAAATTCCTTGCGTGTAAATGCCGTGCCCATACGATTTGCGGTACTGACGACCTTACCCAAGCCGTGGCGTTTTGTAGCGGAAAGCTGAAATATTTGCGGAATTTCGTCGAGTAAGTCTATCTCGCTTTTCGCCTGCAAATCGGTGAAAAACCGCATCTCATACCCGCCGCAGACGGACATGGCGTTGTACACCGTAGCGCAGAGATAGTCGCGCACGAGCTGACGCTCCGCGTCGTCGTGCCAACGCGGAAGCGTATGCCGCCAATCGCGCGTTTTGCCGTCAAAGGACTTGAGCCGCACGACCAATGGCACACCGTCCTCCGCCTTGGCAAAGGCTTCACGCACATCGGGCAGCCATAACGGCTGCCCGGCGCGCGTGTGCTTCAACATTTCCCGGAGCATGCTCAGATACAGTGCGCGTTGCCAGGCTCAAAGCCGATGTAGGCGGTGTCACCCATAGCGTAAATCTTCTTGCCCTTGGGGTTGTACTCATGAATGATGAGCTTGGTTTCGCCCAGCATGACATGGTAGAGCTGGTACGCGCCCATGAAGCTAGACACGACGACCTTGACAGGAAAATAGCCCTTATCCGCGAGCACGGTAGACTCGGGACGTAGGACGACCGTCGTGTCCGCGCCGTCCGCGACGCCCTCCGCCGCCGCGACGCGCACCTCCGTGCCGCCGATGCTGACGATGCCGTCGCCGCCCTCGTGGCGCGACATCCTCCCCTTGAGGAAGTTGGCGTCGCCGATAAAGTCCGCCACGAACTCGTTTTTCGGATGGTAGTAGATCTCCTGCGGGCTGCCCATCTGGGACACGACGCCCTTCTCCATGATGATGATCTTATCGGAGAGCGCCATCGCCTCGCTCTGATCGTGCGTGACGTAGACGGCGGTGATGCCCGCCTCCTGCTGGATACGGCGGATCTCGGTGCGCATCGAGACGCGCAGCTTCGCGTCGAGGTTACTCAGCGGCTCGTCGAACAGCAGCACACCCGGCTCCAGCACAAGCGCGCGCGCCAGCGCGACGCGCTGCTGCTGACCGCCGGAGAGCTGGTTGGTCATGCGCGCCTCCATACCCTCAAGGCCGACGAGCTTCAGGATATCCATGACCTTCGTGCGAATGGTCTCCTTGTCCAGCTTGCGCAGCTTGAGGCCGTAGGCGACGTTGTCAAAGATGTTGTAATGCGGGAGCAGCGCGTAGCTCTGGAACACCATCGCCGTGTCGCGCTTATTGGGCGTGAGCGCGTTGATGGGCTCGCCGCCGAGGTAGATTTCGCCTTCGTCTGGACTCTCAAAGCCCGCGATCATGCGCAGCGTCGTCGTCTTGCCGCAGCCGGAAGGGCCGAGCAGCGTCACGAATGAGCCGGGCTCGATCTCAAGCGAGGTATCGTGCACCGCGTAGAAATCCTTATGGGTCTTGGGGTCCTGGTAGATCTTGGAAATATGTTCAAGGCGCACGCCTTTTTTCTCTTTCGCCATAAAAATCCTCCTTGCGCTTGATACGCAAATTATACACAAAACCCTCCGTGTGAGAAGGATTCTGCGCCATATATCTTCGGTTGCCGCGTAAGCGGCGAGAAAATATGGCAATCTATAATATAGCGCGATTTATCGCACTATTCGTCCTCCTTTATCTTGCGGCTGGTTCCGAAGAATTTCATCACGAGGTTCATCAGCAGCACGGAGCCGTAGGTGATGAGGATCAGGATCGTCGCAAACGCGCAGGCGATACTGAACGCGCCCTTCTCCGCGAACTCGTTGATCTGCACCGTAATGAGTAGGTACGACGGCGTCACCAGCAGAATGATCGCGGAGATCGCCGTGATAGAGCGCACGAACGCAGTCACAAGGCCGCTGAGGAACGAGTCCTTGATGAGCGGCAGCGTCACGGTCATAAACACCTTGAAGCTGTCCGCGCCCATGTCATAGGCGGATTCCTCAATACTCTTGTCGATCTGCCGCAGCGCCGAGATGCCGCTTCGCGTACCGGTCGGCAGCGAGCGCACGACGAACACGATGATGAGGATCGCGCCGGTGCCATAGAGCCCCTGTAGAAACCCTGTGCGGAACAGGCCGCCGGAGAAGCCGCGAATATAGCCGACGCCGAGCACCGTGCCCGGCACCGCCATAGCGAGCATGGACACCGCCTCGATGAAGCCCTTCGCCTTGAACTTGCGCTTGACGACGAGATAGGAGATGATCATCGACAGCAGCGCCGTGATCGGCGAAGCGATCAGGGACAGCACGAACGAGTCGCGGAACGCCTTGAGACCCTTGTACTTGCTGAACACCTGTCCGAACCACTTGAACGTGAGCGGCGTGAACTTGTAGCCCCAAGTCGGGAACAACGCGCCGATCGGCACGCAGATGTACATGACGATGACAAACAGCGCGCCGAGCGAGCAAAGGATCGTCAGCGGGATTGTAACGCTCTTATCCTCGATAAGCATACGGGCGCGGGACGCCTTGCCTGTCAGCGTCGCGGCGGTCTTCGATTCCAGATAGAACTTCTGCACCGCGAACATCGCCAGCGTAATGCAAAGCAGCACCACCGCCATCGCGGCGGCGCCGACCTTATCCATCGCGCCGGTGATCTGGAGGTAGATGGTCGTCGCCAGCGTATCGTACGACCCGCCGATGATCATCGGGTTCGCAAAGTCCGCGATGGACTCGATAAACGTGACTAAAAACGCGTTGCCGAGGCCCGGCAGCATCAGCGGGAACGTGACGTCCGTGAACACCTTCCAGCGGCTTGCGCCCATGTCGCGCGCCGCCTCCTCCAGCGAGGGGTCGATGTTCTTGAGCAGGCCCTTGAGCATCATATAGCACACAGGGAAGAACGTCAGCGTCTGCACGATGACGATGCCCCAATAGCCGTAGACGTTGTTGTCGTAGATGCCGAGCAGAAAGCGCGTGATGAGCCCCGAACGGCCGAAAAGCATAATCATGCTCAGTGACAGCACGAACGGCGGCGAGACGACCGGCAGCATCGAGACGAGCTTAAAGAGCCCGCCCGCGAAACGGTTCATCTTCACATAGACCTCCACATAAGCGAACAGCAGTCCGATCAATGTGGAGAGGATACCGACGACAAATCCGATCTTGAGCGTGTTGCCGATGGCGCGGGTAAAGGTCGGCATCGCCAGCACGCGCTTGAATACGCTCAGCGAAAGTCCGTTGCCGTCGCCATAGAGGCTGTCGATCAGGAGGATCGCCAGCGGATATAGAATAAATAAGGTAAGGAACGTGATCAGTACGACGATGGTGGTCACCATGATGGGGTCAGCCATCAGTTTTTTCCGATCCAACGCCGCGCCTTGGGCCGTTGCCATAGAAGAATCTCCCTCCTTCTAAAAATTCCCCGCCCCGAAGGGCGGGGAAAAGCCTCGCAGAGTTTGCGCCCGCAGGCGCAGATGAACTTGATCGCTTTTTCTAACGATACGCGCGTCAGAAAAAACCTCTCTCGCGGAGCGGACGTGCGGCGGCAGAGCCGCCGCGCGCTGAGCGGAGCGAAACTTTTTCAAAGTGAAGGGACATCGTCCCTTCACTTTGAAACGCAGTTACTCGGTCTTGAAACGATCGTCGCCGCCGTTCAGAGCCGCCATGACTTCCTCAACGTACTTGGCGGTGTTCTCCGCGGCGTCCGCGAAGTCATAGCCGTCCCAAACCAGGCTGGGATCAAGGCCGAACTCCGCCGCCTCCTTGGGCTGCTCGGCGTTATCGATGACCAGGAACTGGTAAGAGCCGTTCTGGGCCGCGAGCTCGACGCAGTCGGGGCTCAGGGCATACTCCATGAACAGGCGGGCAGCGGCCTGGTGCTTCGCGCCCTGGAAGATAGCGACCGGCCCGATTTCGCAGGACGTGCCGTCCGTCGGGATAATGAGCTGGACGTTGTCGTAGCCGTTGTCGACGATCTGGGTGATGCCGTCATGCAGGAAGCCGATGCCGATGACGCACTCGCCGGTACCGACGTTCTTGCTCGGGCCGGAGCCTGACTTGGTGTAGACCTGAATGTTCTTATCGAGGTCGACGAGGTACTTGATGCCTTCGTCATGGCCCTTCATCTGCAGCATCGTGTTGACGACGAGCTTCGCCGTGCCGGCGGTGTTGTAGTTGGACAGCCAGATGAGGTTCTGATACTCGGGCTTGAGCAGATCGTCCCAGGTCTGCGGAGCCTGAAGGCCGAGGCGCTCAAGCTCGCCCTTGTTGGCCATGAAGCCGAGGATACCGGTGTAAATGCCATACCAATAACCGTTGGGATCCTTATAGATGTCCTTGGTCAGGTGAGAGGCGTTGATGGGCGTGTAGCTGTTGTCCAGCAGGCCCTTGGCAGCCGCGGTATCGTACGGATTGTTCGTGCCGCCGAACCAAACGTCAGCGGACGGATTGCCGTTCTCTTCCTCGATCTTGGTCGGGACCTCGCCGGTCGACAGGCGCTGATACTGCGTTTTGATGCCATAAAGGCTCTCGAAGTTCGTGCACGCGGCGGAAAGGTAGTCCTCCTCGCAGGAGCCGTAGACGACGAGCTCACCCTCGGCCTGCGCCGCGGCGATCAGGTCCGCCATCGGGTCGGACGCGGCCGGCGCGGCGGAATCCGTCGAAGCGCTCGGCGTGGTGGTCGTGGAGCTCGGAGTCTCGGCCGCGGAGCTGCCGCTGCTCGAGCCGCTGCCGCAGCCGACGAGCATGCCCAGCACCATGACGAGCGTCAGAGCAAGCGCAATTGTCTTTTTCATGTTCCATCCTCCTTATATAATCGGCATATCCGGCTGGGGCCGGATTCCAAGTATGCAGTATATGCTTTTCGTCAAAAAATGTCAAGCGGTTCGCAATTTCTTTATGCAATATGTACAGATTGTTCAGTAAATCGCAGTTTTCCCATGCTTTTCTGCGCTTCCGCATGCGTTATGCGGAAAACTAGCCCTTGACTTTGCCGCTTTTATGCGTTAAACTTTGATGCATCAAAGTCCAAAAGCGTTTTGGGCAGAATGAAAGGAATTGGTCTGCTATGGTTCTCAAAATACTTATGCTGTTGATATTTTTCGGCTTGATGGTCGGCATCGGCCTCTATTGCCGCCGCAACGCCACCGACGTCAACGGCTTCGTGCTCGGCGGGCGCAACGTCGGCCCGTGGCTGACGGCGTTCGCCTACGGCACGTCGTACTTCTCCGCGGTCGTGTTCGTCGGCTACGCGGGACAGTTTGGCTGGAGGTACGGCATCGCGGCGACCTGGGCGGGCATCGGCAACGCGCTGATCGGCTCGCTGCTGGCGTGGGCGGTGCTCGGCAGGCGCACGCGCATCATGACGCAGCACCTTTCGAGCGCCACAATGCCGGAATTTTTCGGCAAGCGCTTCGGAAGCCCCGAGCTCAAGATCGCGGCGTCCGCCATCATCTTTATCTTTCTCATTCCCTATACCGCCTCGCTCTATAACGGCCTGAGCCGCCTGTTCGGCATGGCGTTCAACATCGACTACGCCGTGTGCGTCGTGGTCATGGCGATCCTCACCGGCGTCTACGTCATTGCCGGCGGTTACATGGCGACCGCCATCAACGACTTTATTCAGGGCATCATCATGATCTTTGGCATTATCGCGGTCATCGCGGCGGTGCTCAAAAGTCAGGGCGGCTTTCTCGCCGCGCTGGACGGCCTGTCCCGTGTCAGCGACCCGCTGGTCTCCGACTCGCCGGGCATCTTCAATTCGTTCTTCGGGCCCGATCCGCTCAACCTGCTCGGCGTCGTGATCCTGACGTCGCTCGGCACCTGGGGCCTGCCGCAGATGGTGCAGAAGTTTTACGCCATCAAAAACGAGGGGCAAGTCAACAAGGGCATGATCATCTCGACTTTCTTCGCGTTCATCGTCGCGGGCGGCTGCTACTTCCTCGGCGGCTTCGGGCGGCTGTTCACCGACAAGCTGAACGTCGCGAACGGCGTCCCCGGCGGCGGCTACGACGCCGTCGTGCCGACGATGCTCTCCGGCCTGCCCGATATCCTGATCGCGGTCGTTGTCATTCTCGTGCTTTCGGCGTCGATGTCAACCCTCTCGTCGCTGGTGTTGACTTCCAGCTCGACGCTGACGCTTGACTTCCTCAAGGGCAATGTCGTCAAGGACATGGACGAGAAAAAGCAGCTGCTCATCATGCGCGTGCTGATCGTCGTGTTCATTGCGATCTCGGTCGTTCTCGCCATCATTCAATACCGCTCGAATGTTACGTTCATCGCGCAGCTCATGGGCGTGAGCTGGGGCGCTCTCGCTGGCGCGTTCCTCGCGCCGTTCCTGTACGGGCTTTATTGGAAGCGCGCGACCAAGGCGGCGTGCTGGGTCAGCTTTATCTTCTCCAGCGTGGTGATGGTGCTGAACATCTTCGTGCGCGGCAGCTTCCCGCCGCTGCTTCAGTCCCCCATCAACGCCGGCGCGTTCTGCATGCTGGCGGGTCTCGTCATCGTGCCGGTGGTGAGCGCGTTCACCGCGCCGCCCGCCGCAGCGCTCGTCGAGGACGCGTTTTCGTGCTACGACAAAAAGGTGCTTGTGCCGCAGCGCGAAGCGCTCAGCGACGGCGAGTGATTTGCGAACGGCAAGGAGCAACCTCATGATCGTCGATATCCACACCCACGCCTTTCCTGACAAAATCGCCGCGCGGACGGTCGACAAGCTGCAAGGTGCGTCGCATACCCGCCCGTTTACCGACGGCAGCGTCGGCGCGCTGCGGGAGTCGATGGCGCGCGCCAGCATCGACCGCTCCGTCGTGCTGCCCGTGGCGACCAACGCCCATCAGGTGCCGCACGTCAACGACTCGTCCATCGCGCTGAACGAGCAAAGCGCCGCGACCGGCGTGCTGTCATTCGGCTGCATGCACCCGGATTTTCCCGATTGGAAAGCGGAGCTCGCGCGGCTCGCGGACAACGGCGTAAAAGGCGTCAAGCTTCACCCTGTCTATCAGGGCGTCGCTTTCGACGACCCGCGCTATCTGCGTATCCTCGACCGCTGCGCGGAGCTTGGGCTGCTCGTGCTGACCCATGCGGGACGGGACGTGGGCTTCCCCGACGCGCATGACTTTGTCTCTCCGGCGCAAATCGCGAACGCCGCGCGCCAGACTGACGGCGCGACGCTCATTTGCGCCCATATGGGCGGCTGGCGGCAATGGGACGACGTAGAACGGCTTCTGCCGGAAACAAGCGCCTACATCGACACGTCGTTCGCGCTCGGCGCAATGGTCTCCAACGGCGACGGATACTATAAAACGCCCGCCGACCTCGCGCTGCTGGGCGAAGAGCAGTTCCTGCGCATCGTGCGTCTTTTTGGCGCGGAGCGCGTTCTATTCGGCACAGACTCGCCTTGGGGCGGTCAGAGCGATGGACTCCGGCAATTTCGCGCGCTCCACTTTTCTGACGCGGAGCGGAAGGCAATTCTCGGCGGGAACGCGGCAGAACTTCTAGGCCTTGTCTGAAAATGGGCAACGTGACCAACGGCGAGGCATTTTTCGTCAGGCAAGGCCTCATACTAATATGCGACTAAAAGTGGCAAAGCCTTGCGAGCAGAATTTTTGTCAGGCAAGGCGGAGGACGCAGGCGGGCTGACGCCCACCAAGGACGACA
>JAFTGG010000013.1 GCA_017458025.1 Oscillospiraceae bacterium
ACGCTTTCGTTTACACCGGCAGCCGCGAGTATTTGCGCATTGCCGTCCGCTGCGGCGACGGCGACACGGCGTATGGCTGGCTCCGTGACAGCCTCAATCTGCGCTTGCGCGCCTTCGACCCCACCGGCATCGGGCACTACGACGCCGACTACTCCCCCGACCTCGACGTCGGCGCGCTTTCCCCTGAGGCGCGGGCGCTGTACGACGATCTCGTGAACGGCGACACGCTCCTATGGGGCGTCTATACGGCGGATATTTTCTCCGATCCCGTTCACGGCAGCGTGGCGCGGCTGGAGGAGGAGCTGGACTACGGCTTTGACGCGGCGCTCGGCTATATCCACTTCGACCGCATGCCCGACACCGCGTATCCGACCAGATTCCCCACCGAATTTATGGAGGCGAACCGGCAAAAGGGACGCGTCGTCGAGCTGACGTACCAACTGACGGCGAACGACAATCAGGATATGTTCGCGCACACGCCGTTTCTCGACGTATACCGCGGCGAGCGAGACGACACGATTCGGGAATTTGCCCGCGCGGCGGCGGATTGGGGGCACCCGTTCCTGCTGCGGCTGAATAACGAGATGAACAGCGACTGGACGAGCTGGTCCGGCGTTGTCAACATGGCGGACCCGCAGCTCTACGTCGCGGTTTGGCAGCGCATGTACCGCATCTTTCGGGAGGAGGGCGCGGACAACTGCCTGTGGGTCTTCAATCCCAACGACCGCAGCGCGCCGCCGTGCAAGTGGAACGCTTCGCTGGCCTACTACCCCGGCAACGAGTACGTCCAACTGCTCGGCGTGACGGGCTACAACAACGGCACCTATTATACACGGAACAACGAGCAGTGGCGCGGCTTCACCGCCATCTATGATGAGGTCTGGGCCCTGTATTCCCCGCATTTCTCGCGCTTCCCGTGGATCATCACGGAGTTCGCCTCGTCGTCCTACGGCGGCGATAAGGCGGCGTGGATCGACGAGATGTTCGCGCACATCGGCGATTATCCCAATATCCGGATCGCGGTCTGGTTCAGCGCCGCCGACTACGACGGCGAGATCGCCGCGCGGCCTTATTGGCTCGACGAAACGCCGGAGACGCTGGCGGCGTTCCGGCGCGGGCTGCACGGCGGATAGCAAATGACGCCGTCATTTGTCCGGCCGCGTTTCGCGGCTGCCGCTCAGCGCGAGCGAAACGGCGCTTATAATTTACACAAAAAACACAAATTTGTGCTATCATAGGTTCAAATCAACAGAAGGAAGTGTTCTCTCATGGCAAAGAAACAATTTAAGGCGGAGTCGAAGCGCCTGCTCGACCTCATGATCAACTCGATCTACACGCACAAGGAAATTTTTCTGCGCGAGATCATCTCCAACGCGAGCGACGCCATCGACAAGCTCTGCTACCTCTCGCTCACCGACGACAAGGTCGGCATGAACCGCGGCGATTTCTTCATCGAGATCAGCGTCGACAAGGACAAGCGCACCATTACGGTGTCCGACAACGGCATCGGCATGGACAGGGACGAGCTGGAGAACAACCTCGGCGTCATCGCCGCTTCCGGCTCCTACAAGTTCCGCCAGGAGGCGGGCGAGAGCGAGGACGTGGACATCATCGGGCAGTTCGGCGTGGGCTTTTACTCCGCGTTCATGGTCGCGGACGAGATCACCGTCGTGACGAAGAAGTACGGCGTGGAGCAGGCGTACCGCTGGCACTCCGCGGGCGTCGACGGCTACACCGTCACCGAGTGCGAGAAGGACGCCGTCGGCACCGACGTCGTCATGCACTTAAAGGACGACACCGAGGATGAGAAGTACGGCGAGTACCTCGACAACTACAAGCTCTACTCCCTTGTCAAGAAATACTCCGACTATATCCGCTACCCCATTCGCATGCTGACGTCCGTGCAGAAGCAGACGGAGGACAGCACCGACGAGGACCCGAAGTTCGAGATGGTCGAGGAAGTGGCGACCATCAACTCTATGGTTCCGCTCTGGCAGCGCAAGCGCAGCGAGGTCACGGACGACGAATACGCCAAGTTCTATTCCGAGCTCGCGCGCGACTTCGACAAGCCGCAGCGCATCATCACCGTCTCCGTCGAGGGCAGCATCACCTACAAGGCGCTGATGTTCGTGCCGAGCAAGAAGCCGTTCAACTACCAGACCGAGGACTATGAAAAGGGCCTCCAGCTCTACAGCGCGGGCGTGATGATCATGGACAAGTGCGACGCGCTGCTGCCCGACTATCTGCGCTTTGTGCGCGGCGTGGTGGATTCGCCCGACCTCAGCCTCAACATCTCCCGCGAGCTGCTGCAGCACGACCGCCAGCTCAAGGTCATCGCCAAGAATCTCGAAAAGAAGATCCTCGCCGACCTCGCCAAGTTCATGAAGGACGACCGCGAGGGCTACGAGAAGTTCTTCGCCAACTATGGCCGCTCCCTCGGCTACGGCGTCGTGAGCGAGGGCGGCGAGGCGCGCAAGGACGAGCTGAAAGAGCTGCTGATGTTCTACTCGTCCACGGAGAAGAAGCTCACGAGCCTGCGCGAGTACGCCGACCGCATGCCGGAGAGCCAGAAGTGCATCTACTACGCCTCCGGCGAGAGCGCGGCGCAGATCGACGCGCTGCCGCAGACGGAGCTGCTCAAGGATAAGAATTACGAGGTGCTCTACCTCACCGGCGAGGCCGACGAGTTCGTGCTGCAGACGCTGCAAAGCTACGCGGACAAGCCGTTCCGCTCCATCATCGACGGCGATCTTGATCTTGACGACGCCGAAAACGAGGTCCTCGACGAGAAGGAAGACCTGATGAAGTTCGTCAAGGAGACGCTCGGCGACAGGATCAAGGACGCGAAGGTCTCCCGCCGGCTCAAGACGCACCCGGCGTGCATGTCGGCGGGCACGGGCTTCAGCTTCGAGATGGAGAAGTATTTTAAGAACTTCCAGATGCCCGAGCCGGTCAAGGCGGACCGCATTCTGGAGCTGAACACCAAGCACCCCGCCGTGATGGCGATGGAAACGGCGCTGCTCACCGACCGCTCCAAGGCGGAGCTGTACGCGAAGATCCTCTACAATCAGGCGCTGCTGATCGCGGGTCTGCCGCTCGACAATCCCAGCGAGTATACCGATATGATCGCGGAGCTCATGAAATGAGCAGCGTCCCCGCCAAAAAAGGAAGCCGCGGAGGGATTTCGATTTCCCTCCCGCGCCCCCATTAAAATAACAAAAGGGAGAGGCCGCAGCCTCTCCCTTTTGAAGCTCTCGCGGGTCACTTTCTTTCAATCGTTGGAGTGCAGAGCTTGAAAGAGCGCTTTCCGTTCTTCCCGCGTCAGCGTCGTCAGCGCCTTAATGATCTGCGCCAAATTTTCCACCGCATTTGCATCGGCCGCCGGCATATCGTCGGCCTCGATATAAGTATCTTCCGCGTCTTGCAGAGCGGCGGCGAAAATTTTCCGTGCGCGATAAACGCCCGGCAAATCCGGTGTTTCTCCGCCGTCAAGCGCGGCATCTAATTGTACGAGCGCATCTTCCACCTTTGCAAATAAGGTAAAGTATAGTTTTTTATAAAATTCCATGTTCTCCTCCAAAATCCAGAGTTGATATAACTTCATAATAACTCCAATTTTGTTTAAACGCAAGTGTTGAGTCTAAAATAAAGTTATATTAAATCTATTGGAGGCGTCTTTGTGGAGAACAACGAGAAGCATTTTGGACTGCGCGTTGATGCAAGGATTTTGGCAAAATTCAGATATGTATGCGGTTATCACGGACGTTCGGCCAATAGTCAGCTCATCCAATTGATGGTACAATTTATTGCGGAATACGAGCATGAGCACGGCAAAATTGCAGACGAGGATTTGGGAAAGAAATACGATGCAGCAAAATTAGCGCAATAATTCTTAAAAGGGGTTTCAAAGGGGAGAGGCCGCAGCCTCTCCCCTTTGCCTGTTATCAGCCCTTCACCGTTTCCGCGAAACCCGCTGCAAAGAGCCGCGCGGCGACGAGCGCTTCTTCGAGCGAGTTGCCCGCCGTTCCCACCTCGATGAGCAGCGAGCCCGTGGTCACCTGCTGGTTGTAGCGCGAGTTGCGCACAATGATGGGGCGCATCAGCGTCGGGTAGTCGCGCAGGATCGTCGACTGCACCGCGCAGGCGAGCTTGAGATTTTCCCGCCATTTGCCATGCTCCAGCCCGCCGCCGTCGGACCCGACGACGAACTCCAACTGCGCGGCGTTCGGCTCCTCGGCGCAAAGCAGCTTATATTGGTTCCCCTGCGCGTCCGCCACCGCGTCGCGGTGCACGTCGAAGACGTAGACAAGGGACGGGTATTTCTCGCGATACCGCTCGACCGTCGCGAGCGAACGGTTGTAGGAGCCGGAGTAATTCGGGTAGTCGTGGAGCGTCCGGTCGTGCAGCACGCCGATGCCCGCGTCGCTCAGCACGCGGGCGATCTCGTCGCCGACGCGCACGACGTTGCAGTCCTCGTCCAGCGTGCGGTGGTCGTCGGACGCCTCGTACTCCTCGCCCTCCGGCATCGTGTACGCCTCGCAGCCGTGGGTGTGGACAATGAGCACCTGCGGCGCGTCATCGGTCAATATCGCCGAAACGCCCGACTCAAGGTCGCTGACCGCCAGCGACGCGGCGGAGGTGTTGTTGACGTAGACCTTCTCGTAGACGATGTACCCCGACGGGTCGGAGGGGCGCAGCGTCGTGGACGGCACGCCGTTGTCCCGCACGGTGATCTCCGGCAGCTCCGACGGCACGGAAGCGGGTGGCGTGAAGGTG
>JAFTGG010000127.1 GCA_017458025.1 Oscillospiraceae bacterium
GCGGCGGCGGTATTCCGCTGCTCATGCTGCTCACGAAGTGGGCGAAGCTCGACGCGAAAACCGCCTTTGCGACCTGCGTCGCCGTGGTCTTGCCGTTGTGCGCGGTCTCCGCCGCCGTGTATTTTCTGCGCGGCGGCTTCCCCATCGTCCACGCCCTGCCGTATCTCGCGGGCGGTCTGGCCGGCGGCTTCATCGGCGGGAAGGTGTTCCGCGACGTGCCGAACGTCTGGCTGCGGCGCATCTTCGCGCTGTTCCTCTTATATGGCGCGTTTCGCTATCTGACGCAATAGGAGTCCCGCTATGAAGGAATGGTTCCTCCCGTTTCTCCTCGGCGCGGCGACGGGCGTGCTGTCGGCGTGGGGCGTCGGCGGCGGAACGCTGCTGCTGCTCTGCATGACGCTGTTCCTCGGCGTCGATCAGGTCGAGGCGCAGGGCATCAACCTCCTGTACTTCCTCCCTGCCGCCGCCGTGTCGCTGCCGTACCACCGGAAAAACGGCTATCTCGATACGAACGTTCTCCGCTCCGCCGCGCCGCTCGGCACAGTCTGCGCGCTGGCGGCGGCGATGATATCGACTTCGGTGGACATAACCATATTTCGGAAGCCCTTCGGTCTGTTCCTGCTGTATGCGGGCGTTTCCATGCTGCTCGGGCAGCGGAAAAAGGGCGAATAGACTATTTGCGCTAATTCTATCAAAAATGAAAACGGAGAACGTCATGCTTGAGCGACTCAAGCATGACGTTCTCTTGGTTCGGTCTTTTAAAAATCAGCCGTCGAGGAAGTACACCGTGCTGCTGCGGCGGCCGAATTGGATACATTCGTCGCTGCTGTCCATATACAGGTCCACCTTCCTGCCGCGCACGCCCGTATCTTCCGCGTGGCCCATGCCGTAGGTGTACGCGCCGTCGTTCGTGGCGATGAACATCGTCGTCCCCAGCGGGATCACCGACTTGTCGACCGCGACCACGCCGACATGCACCGTCGTGCCGGTGTAGGTGATCGTACCCACGCCCGGGTCGCCGGTGGTATAGGCGGTGCAGGTCACGTCCATCGAATCGGTGAAGTGCAGCGAATCGCCGGAGGCGAGAAGCAGATAGCCGCTGCCGTCGCGGTAGCGGACCACGGAGGCGATCGTGTCGCCCGGCTGCGCCTCGCTGACCAGCGTGCCGATGCGCGCTTCCTGCGTCACGGCGGTATTGTTCGCCTCCGCCACCGGCTGGCGGGATACCAGCTCTCCGTCCGCGTAGACGACTTCATAGGTCACGTCGCGCCAGCCGGGGCTTCCGGCCTGCGTAACCGTGACCGAGCCCTTGGGCTGCGTGTAGTCCGTGGTATAGACCGTCGTGAAAGCCGCCGCCTCGGACACGGTTTCATAATAGGTGAAGTCGGAGGCGATCGTCAGCTCGATCCCGCTGCCCGAAACGTCCACGCGGACCATCTCCAGCGGACCCACGCTGACGCCCTCGCGCCGGAGCAGCGCGCTCACGGTCTCGCCGTCGCGGCTCGTGGCAAATTGGCGGGTTCCGTTGCGGCGGATCGTCACCTTTTTGCCGCTCTCCAATACGACGTCGGTCTCGCCGCCCTCCGCGCCGGTCACGATAATCTGTCCCGCGTCCACGCGCGCCGCGCCGGCGACCACGGTCGTAATGCCGTCCGTCAGCAGGTAGAATGCGTTCGCGCTCAGCTCAGGCACCGCTTCGAGCAGAAGCACGGCGGCCAGCAGCAGCGCAAACGCCGCCTGCCACCATCGTCGCGCCCAAGAGCGCGGCTTTCGTTGTTGTCGTTCTATCATAACATGCAAACTCCTTTTCCTTTCGCAGCGCACCGCGCCGCGCTCCGAATGTGACTGCCCCGTCACCAAAGGTTACAATTTGTAACTTTTCGGAATGTCCCGCAGTATACCCCAGCGTCGGCGCTTTGTCAAGTTTCTATTTTGGCGTTATGTCAAGCAGTTCGAGCATTTTGACCGATTTCACGCACCTTTTTCATCATTTTCTTGCGGCCCGGGCGGCTTCTCGACACAATATCCTGTCTCCTTTTGTGCAAAATAGCCAAGAATCGCATAACTACGCGCTTTTTTGATTCCGCCCTTGACTTTTCGATATAATTGTGATATCAAAATAATATCATTTCAAAGGAGGATATTGGATATGGAAGAGAAAATCCTGACTACAAAGAAGAACGGCATGGCGGTGCTGCTGGGCGTCATCGCGGGGTACGTCGCGGCGATCGTGCTGCTGATCGCCGCCGGCAGCGGCGCGTTTGGCCGCTATGTATCGACACCCTACGGCATGGTGTTCCAAGCGGGCGCGGGCACTGTGATCGCGATGATCGTCTCCATCGCGTGGCTGTGCCTCGGCTGGATCTTTCTGCTCGGGCTGAAGGTACTCAAGCCGCAGGAGGCGCTGGTGTTGACCCTGTTCGGTAAGTACACCGGCACGCTCAAGGGCGAGGGGTTCTACTTCGTGAATCCGTTTTCCACGGCGGTGAACCCCGCGGCAAAGACGAAGCTCAACCAGAGCGGCGACGTGGACGGCGGGAACAGCAAGAAGCTCGTGCTGAACGCCTCCCCCAACTCAGAGACGGCGGTGGAAATTTCCAATAAAAAGGTTTCCCTGAAAATCATGACCTTAAACAACTCCCGCCAGAAGATCAACGACTGCCTCGGCAATCCGGTGGAGATCGGCATCGCGGTCATGTGGCGCGTGGTGGACACGGCGAAGGCGGTGTTCAACGTAGATAATTATAAGGAGTATCTCTCCCTGCAGTGCGACAGCGCGCTGCGCAATATCGTGCGCATCTACCCCTACGACGTGGCGCAAAACGTGGATACGACCGGCGACGGCGTCGCGGACGAGGGAAGCCTTCGCGGGTCGAGCGAGGTGGTCGCGCAGCGCATCAAAGACGAAATTCAGGGCAAGGTCGCCGAGGCGGGGCTTGAGATCATCGAGGCGCGCATTACTTACCTTGCCTACGCGCCCGAGATCGCGGCGGTCATGCTCCAGCGCCAGCAGGCGAGCGCCATCATCGACGCGCGCAAGATGATCGTCGACGGCGCGGTGGGCATGGTGGAGATGGCGCTCGACCGGCTCAAGGCGAACAGCGTCGTCGACCTCGACGAGGAACGCAAGGCGGCGATGGTCAGCAATCTGCTGGTCGTGCTCTGCGGCAACCAGAACGCGCAGCCGGTTGTCAACTCCGGAAGCTTGTATTAAAATAGGGATATGAACGACAATCAGAAAAAGCAAGTCCCCCTGCGCCTGTCCCCCAAGCTCTACGCCGCCATCGCGGCGTGGGCGGAGGACGACTTCCGCAGCGTCAACGGGCAGATCGAGTATTTGCTCAGCGAGTGCGTGCGCCAGCGGAAAAAGAACGGCAAGTACGTCGGCGAGGAGATCGACAAGCCGCTCGACATCGACATTGAATAGGGGTGGCCGTATGACAAAGCGCATCGTTCGCATCGTGCTCAACGCGCTGTCTCTGCTCATCCTGCTCGGCACGGTGCTATTTTTAATGGTATATTGGAAGCGCCTGCCCGATCAGGTGCCGGCGCATTATAATGCAAGGGGACAAATCGACGATTGGGGCGGCAAAGGGATGCTGATTTTGGAGCCCATTATGATGCTTGCGCTCTATGTCGTGTTTTCCCTCTCCAAGACCCTGCGCTTTCGTTCGATGGGAAAAGAGGTGCGCGTTCCCGCGCCGGAGCTCTTGTTCCCCGCGTTTAAGCTCGTGATGCTTGCCGGCTTCTCCTACATGGTGGTGTGCACCGCGTTGGCGCGGCCGCTGGGCGTGTGGTTTCTGCCCGTTTTTATCGGTA
>JAFTGG010000128.1 GCA_017458025.1 Oscillospiraceae bacterium
ACCTCGTCGGAAACGCCGTCAGCCGGCAGCGCCGGCGCCGCGGGAGCCGCGGGAGCGGGCGCGGCGGCCTTCGGTTCCTCCGCTTGGAACCGGCTCATGACCTTACCCATCAGCAGCGTCAGGAAAATGATGCAGGTGAGCCCCAAAAACGTGACGCCCATACCCATCACACAGACAAACAGATTCGATACTTCCATACTCAATTCTCCCTTTCTTTCCGCAAATTTTTGCCGAAATCCGAGAGCTATTATCGCATGAAAGGCCGTTCAGCCGCCGGAAAGAGAAGGCCGCGGCGCGTAAAGGGCGCAAAAAGAAACGCCGTCTTTCCGTTAATTTGTCATAAATCCATTGTTTTGCGGCAGATCCGGCCAATCTTAACGGAATTTTAGCGTCTGATATGCTATAATATAAAATACGAGGAAATCGGGCGCGAGAGGAGGCGGCGCAGATGCGAAAGAACGGACGTATGCCGCGCGCGCTGCGCGACGCGCTGCTGACGGCGGCCGTGCTTGCCGCCGCGGTGGGGCTGAGCGCCCTGCTCGGCCGCTTTACCGAGGAGGATACCTCCGTCGGCTTCGTGTTCGTGCTCGCGGTCGCGTTCGTTTCGCGCTGGACGGAGGGCTACTTCTGGGGCATCTTCAGCTCCTTTTTCGGCGTGGTCTGCGTCAACTATGTGTTCACCTATCCGTATTGGGAGTTCAACTTCACGATGACGGGCTATCCGCTGACGTTCGTGACGCTGCTCGCCGTGGCGCTGATGGTCAGCGCGATGACGACGCAGATCAAGCGTCAGGAGCGCCTGCGGCTCGAGACCGAGCGCGAGGCGATGCGCGCGGACCTGCTTCGGGCGATGTCGCACGATATTCGCACGCCGCTCACCTCCATCGTCGGCAACACGGCGGCGGTGCTGGAGGACAAGGGCGCGCTCTCGACGGAGCAGAAGCGCGCGCTGCTGCGCGACGTGAACGAGGACGCGCAGTGGCTGATCCGCATGGTGGAGAACATTTTGTCCATTACGCGTATCCGCGGCGGAGAGGAGCGCCTCGCCACCGATTATGAGGCGGCGGAGGAGATCGTCGGCGTCGCGGCGGGGAAGTTCTCGAAGCGATTTCCGCAGGTCGCCGTATCGCTTGAGGTGCCGGACGAGGTGCTGCTCGTGCCGATGGACGCGACGCTCATTCGGCAGGTCGTTATGAACCTGCTCGAAAACGCGGTCATTCACGGCGGCGCGCAGCATATCCGCCTGCGCGTGGAGCGCGACGGCGAGAACGCCTGCTTCATCGTCAGAGACGACGGCAGGGGCATCGCCCGAGAGAAGCTTCCGACGCTGTTCGACGCGGACGCGGGAACGCCGCGCGGCGGCGCCGACGGGAAGAAGAACATGGGCATCGGGCTTTCGGTCTGCCGTACCATCGTCAAGGCGCACGGCGGTTCGATAACGGCGGAAAATCCGCCGGACGGCGGCGCGTGTTTTCGGTTCTACCTGCCATTAAAGGAGGAAAAGCAGCTTGAAACTGAAGGATAAGGTGCTTATCATTGAAGATGAGCAGAGCATCAGCAATTTCATCTCGACGATCCTGAACGCCAACGACTACGACACCCTTACCGCCGCCGGCGGGGAGGAGGCGCTCTCAATGATTACGTCGCATTGTCCGGACATTATCATTCTCGACCTGGGGCTGCCGGACATGGACGGGCTCGATATCCTGCGCGAGGTGCGCTCGTGGTCGAATCTGCCGGTCATCGTCGTCTCGGCGCGCACGCACGAGCACGATAAGGTCGCGGCGCTGGACATGGGAGCGGACGACTATATCGAAAAGCCGTTCGGCACGAGCGAGCTGCTCGCCCGTATCCGCACGGCGATCCGCCACACGCGCACGCCGCTGACCAACGGCGGCATCGCGCAGTCGGGCAAGTTTTCCGTCGGCGGCCTCACCATCGACTATGACAAGCACCATGTGCTGGTCGACGGCACGGACGTGCACCTGACGCTCAACGAGTTCAAGATTGTGGCGCTGCTCGGCAAGTACGCGGGCAAGGTGCTGACCTATGACTATATGATCCGCGAGATCTGGGGCCCCAAGGCAAAGGCGGACAACCAGATCCTGCGCGTCAACATGGCGAATATCCGCCGCAAGATCGAAAAGAACCCCGCGGCGCCGGAGTACATATTCACCGAGATCGGCGTCGGCTACCGCATGCGGGACGAGGACGAATGATGCTGTACCGGACCCGATTACAGGAAAAATTGGACGAGGCGCTGCAAGCGGTGCTGCCCATCATCGCGATCGTGCTGGCGCTGTCGCTGACCATCGCGCCGATGACGAGCAGCGTGCTGCTGGCGTTTCTGCTCGGCGGCGTGCTGCTGATCGCGGGCATGATGTTCTTCACCCTCGGCGCGGAGCTCGCTATGGAGCCGATGGGCGAGCAGGTGGGCAGCAAGATCACGCGGACGCGCAAGCTCTGGATCATTCTGCCGACGGGCTTTCTGCTCGGCGCGCTCATCACCGTGTCCGAGCCGGACTTACAGGTTCTCGCCGGACAAGTTCAGTCTATCCCGAACAATGTGCTGATCTTCTCCGTCGCGGGCGGCGTGGGGCTGTTCCTGACGCTGGCGCTGCTGCGTATGCTGCTGGGCGTGAAGCTGCGGACGCTGCTGCTCGTCTTTTACGCGGCGGTCATCGCGCTCGCGTTCGCCGCGCCCGCGGACTTTCTCGCTGTGGCGTTCGACGCGGGCGGCGTGACCACGGGGCCGATGACGGTGCCGTTTATCCTCGCGTTCGGCGTGGGCATTTCCGCGATCCGCAGCGACAGCAAGGCGCATGGCGACAGCTTCGGCCTCATCGCGCTCTGCTCCGTCGGCCCGATCCTGGCGGTGCTGGCGCTGAGCCTCATCTACCGCGTGGACGGCGCGGACTACAGCGCCGCCGTCGTGCCGAATTTCACCGATTCCGTCGAGCTGCGCCAACTGTTCACGCACGCGCTGCCGACATACCTGCGCGAGATCGCGACGGCGCTGCTGCCGATCATGGCGTTTTTCGGCGTCTTTCAGGTCACGAGCCTGCACCTCGGGAAAAAGACGCTGACGCGCATCGGCGTCGGGCTGCTGTATACATACGTTGGGCTGGTGCTGTTCCTGACGGGCATGAACGTCGGCTTCATGCCGGCGGGCACCTACCTCGGCGAGACGCTGGCGGGGCTTCCGTACCGCTGGATCATCATTCCCGTCGGCATGCTCATCGGTTACTTCATCGTCAAGGCGGAGCCGGCGGTGTACGTCCTCATGAAGCAGGTCGAGGAGCTGACGAGCGGCGCCATCACCGGCGCGGCGCTTCAGCGGAGCCTGTCGGTGGGCGTCGCGGTGTCCATCGGCCTTGCGATGATCCGCGTGCTGAGCGGCATTTCGATCCTTTATCTCATCATTCCCGGCTATGCGCTGGCGCTGGGGTTGAGCTTTTTCGTGCCGGACATCTTCACCGCCATCGCGTTTGACTCCGGCGGCGTCGCGTCCGGCCCCATGACCGCGACGTTTCTGCTGCCGCTCGCGACGGGCGCGTGCCTCGCCGCCGGCGGGAACGTGGTCACGGACGCGTTCGGCGTGGTCGCTATGGTCGCCATGACGCCGCTTATCGCCATTCAGCTTCTCGGCGTTTCGTACAGCCTGCGCGAGCAGCGCGGCAAGCAGGCAGTCGAAGCGGAAAGCGTCGATCGGGAGATTGATTGGCTGGACGACTATGAGATCATCGCGCTGTGAGAAAAACGCCATTTCGCGCGCCGCTCGCGCGGCAGCCGTGAAATATGGCGAAAGATCCTCAGGAGGATTTTATAGCCTATGTCGGAACTCTATCTGATGACGACCGTGATCGACCGCAAGCAGATGCCCCGCTTTGTGGCGCTCTACCAGATGCACGGTATTTTGACGAGCTTCATTTCGCTCGGGCGGGGCACCTTTACCGGCGAACGGGCGGGCTATCTGTTCGGGCAGTCGGAGAAAGCGGTCTGCTTCTCCCTCGTGACGCGGAAGACGTGGCGCGCGGCAAAGCGCGGCATGCAGAAGACGCTGCATATCGACGTGCCGGGCGTCGGCGTCGCGTTCATTATGCCGATGAGCAGCATCGGCGGGCGGCGGGAGCTGGCGTTTTTGACCGAAGGGCAGAACTTTGAAAGGGGTGAGGAGAGCACCATGCAGGGGACTGATCGGGAGCTGATCGTCATCATCGGCAATCAGGGTTACAGCGAAATGATTATGGACGCCGCGCGCGCGGCGGGCGCCTACGGCGGCACGATCGTCAACGCCCGCGGCACGGGCATGGAGCGCGCCGAGAAGTTCCTCGGCATCTCGCTCGCCTCGGAGAAGGATATGATCTTCATCGTCGCCAAGACCGCGCAGCGCGACGCTATTATGCAGTCGGTCATGTTCAAGGCGGGCATGGAGACGCCCGCGAAGGCGATCGCGTTCTCGCTGCCGGTCGCGGACACGGCGGGGCTGCGCCTCGTCGACGAGGACGAGGAGGACGCGGAGCCGGCGGAACCGCGTCCTGAAGCGGCGGACGCCAAAGCATAAAACGCATCGGAGCGGCGCGAGCCGCTCCGATTTTTTGCCGCGCGCACATGAATTTTTTGGCGCAACCGCTTCGGTTGACAGCCGAATTGGTAGACGCAACTGCCGCAACGGAGTATGATTGGGTCAGAAAACCGAGGAGGCATCAAGCATGGTGGGCAATATCATTCGTCAAAAGCGGGAGGAGCGGGGCATCAGTCAGGAGCGGCTGGCGGAGCTGGTCGGCGTGAGCCGTCAAGCGGTGTCGAAGTGGGAGCTGGGGCAGACGCAGCCCGCGCTCGACAATCTGGAGCGCATCGAGGCGGCGCTCGATCTGCCGTCCGGCACGCTGACGGAGGCGGCGGAGAGAGAAGCCGAAGCGCCGGAGGCGGCGAAGCCGTCCGCCGCGCGAAAGTACGCGCTTTGGGCGGTCGCGGCGGCGATCGCTCTGATTGCCGTGTTTTTCCTCGGGCGGAGCAGCGCGCCGAAAGCGGCGGAGCCCACGCCCGAGGCTGGGCTGGGGAACGAGATCGCGGAGCTTTCGGCAGAGAGCGAGGCGGTCGCCGCCGACCTCTTCGCGCAGTGGCCGGAGGCGCTGGAGCTGACGAAGGAGCCGCTCGTGGACTTCGACCACCACAAGCCGTGGGACAAAACTGCGTCGGAGGTGATCTCCGACGGCTGGGAGCTGGTGGACGAGGTCGCACTTTCGGACGGCGCGGCGCTCGGCCTCGCCCGCTCGGACGAGCCGTGGGACGGCGAGACGATCTGGGTCCTCGGCCGCGGCGCGGCGTCGGACGAGTGGATGGTGCTTGAGCGCGCGGGCGGCATCCA
>JAFTGG010000129.1 GCA_017458025.1 Oscillospiraceae bacterium
GATCTCGCCGCGCTCGAACGCCCAGCGGCCCGCGCTCATATCCCGCTCGCCCGCCTCGCGGCACTCGTCGCGGCTGATCTCCAGCGTGACCAGCTCCGCGTCGCTGCCGGCGCGCTCCGCGCCGCGCTGCACCGCCTCCTGCAAGTCGGCGGTACGCCGGCCGGTCTCGCCGGTGACGCCCGCGACCACAGTGGGCGCGTCGCCCACGCGCGTCATCACAACGTCCAGCGCGTCCTCGACCTTCATACGGCGGACGTCGGAGGCGAGCTCCTCCGCCAGCGCGGAGGAGCCTTCGTCCAGCGCGCGCACGCGCACGACCCTGCCCACGCGATTGACGGACAGCTCCACCGAGGTCTCCTCGGTGTCGAGCGTCACATACGACGCCGCGGCGACGTTGGTGTAGGTGTACGTCCCGCCCGTGACGGCGAGCACCAGCGCGGCAGCGACCGCCGTACGCGCGACGCGCCTTTTCTGCGACGGGAACGCGACCGTCTTTTCATCCAGCTCGACGGTCTCGCCGACCTCGGCCAGCCGGCGCGTCTTGACGACGAGCCCGTCCTCGCGCAGCGCGGCGGCGCAGTCGTCCTTTACCTCCAAAATGATTGCTTTCATTCCGGTCACGCCTCCTTTACATAGGACAAATAGCCCGCGAGGATCGGAAAATCGCCGTCCAGAATTTCCGCGCCGGCGATGATGTACTTGCGGTGGCGTTCCAGGATCTTGCGCACCACGCCGCTCTCGGCGCTCAGCTCCTTGATGGGCAGCAGCCGCGCGAGGCGCATCTTCGCCAGAAGCGCGACGCTCGCGACCAGCGCGCGGATCGCCGCGCCGCAGCTGCGTTTGGTCTTTTCCGTTTTCGGGGAGCTCTCCGCGAGGTCGAAGAACGAAAAGCCGTAGGCCCTGAGAATGTCCTGCATCGCGGCGATTTCCTCGCGGGCGCGCTCCGCCGTGTCGTCGGCGGCTTCCATCGCCTCCTCGCCCATGCGCCGCTGCACGCGCAGCTCCATGCCGCCTGCGGCGTCGTCGTCCAGCGAGCCGTCGAACGCCTCGGGCGTCACCGCCGTCTCGTCTCCGTAGCGCGACTGCGAGCGGAGATAATCCAGCACGCGGCGCTTGATGACGATAGCGGCAAAGCCGCGGAACGAACCCTTTTCGCCCTCATAGTCGCGCACCGCTTCCGAAAATGCGAGCAGCGCCACGCTCCATTCGTCGTCGCTGTCGGTGACGTAGCGGTGCACGGTCTCCGACGCGCAGCGCAGAATAAACGGGCGGTTCGCCTCGATGAGATCGGCGAGCGCGTCGTCATTCTCTTTTGCCTTCAGGACGGCCTGTTCCGGATCGTTCACGGCAATTTCCCCTTTGCGATGATATATGTCTGCCCCATCATAGCAAACTTCCGTCTGAATCGCAAGGGCGGCAGCATCTCCGCGCATCGCGCTCTGCCTCCTTCCCCAAGGTCTCTACCAATACATTCGAGGCCGCCCGCGCGGAAAATGGGGTCATTGTGATTTTTTTTGATTGCCGCGGATACGCAGCCGCTTGGCGAGGGCGTAAACGCCGAACGCCTCCGCGATGGTTAAGAGCGCGTCCTGATTGAAAAAGCGCATGTCCAGGAACCGGAAAAGCTGCCAGCGGAGGTCCCATCGGAACCCGCCGCGGAAGAAATAGTCCTGCTCCTCCCAGAGGTCCGCGCCCAGCAGGCGGTCGGGGATATCCATAAACCAATAAAGGAGCTGCGCCCCCTCCTCCAGCATCAGGATCACCAGAAAAGCCGACACGACCACGGTCAGCCAGCAGCCCATGACGCCGCGCCAGTCGACGCTCGTCACGCCCTCCGCGTCCCGCAGCCCCTGACGGACGGCGAGGACGGCGGTCAGCGGGTACCACAGCACGATGCTGAGCGGATAGATCGTCACCAGATCCAGCATGTTCAGCAGGTCGGCGGCGTACAGCGCCACCGTGAGGATCAGCCAGCTCAGCAGCAGCCGCCCCGCCTGCCGCCATGTGATGAAGCGCGGTGCCGGCTCGGCCGCGCCCTCCGGCGGGAGGCGGCGGGCGCGGAGCACCTCAAGGTCTGTCAAATCGAGCGCGGCGGCGATGTCGTCGAATTTCGCCACGTCGGGCAGGCACACGCCGCGCTCCCACTTTGAGATCGCCTTGTCGGTCACGCCGAGCCTTTCCGCCAGCTCCTTCTGCGTCAGACCCTTGGCGGCGCGTTCTTCACTGATAAATTGTCCAAATTCCGCGGGGTTCATGCGATCGCTCTCTCCTTTTGTGTCCTTGCTTGTTTATTCTGATTGTATCGGATGCGCAGCAGCTTCGCGGCCGGATAGACGGCGGCGCAGAGCGGCAGCGCGAGCATCGGCCCGGTGTCGAAGATGCGCAGGCGCAGGAACCAATAGAGCACCCAGCGCGGCGTCCACGGCGGGATGTAGGCGTTGATGCGGTCGTACCACGCTTCGCCGTAGTCAAACCGCGCCCCTTCGAGGCCGAACAGCTTGTCCGCGCCGTCGAGCCAAAGGGATATGACATAGTCCTCCAGCAGCACAAACAACAGGAAAAACACCACGCACACCAGCGCGTAGATGCAGACCTCGCGCCGGTCGACCCGCGTCACACCCTGCGCGCGCCGCAGCGCATACCAGACGGCGAACGCGCCGGCGAGCAGCGGCGCGGGGAATACCCAGAGCCCCACGTTGTGTACAAGCCCCCGCATCTCCAGCACGTCGGGCAGAAACAGCGCCGACGTGACGGCGAGCCACGCGAGCAGCAGCGTGCCAAGCTCCCGCCATGTGACAAACGGCGGCGCGGATTCGGCCGCGCTTTCCGGCTCCGGCGCCAGCCGATGTGCGCGCAGCACCTCGATATCGGTCAAGTCGAGCGCGGCGGCGATGTCGTCGAATTTCGTCACGTCGGGCAGGCACACGCCGCGCTCCCACTTTGAGATCGCCTTGTCGGTCACGCCGAGCCTTTCCGCCAGCTCCTTCTGCGTCAGGCCCTTGGCGGCGCGTTCCTCGCTGATAAATTGTCCGAACTGCTTCGGGTTCATGTGGATCACCTCGGGCGTCAGTATAGGGCTTACGCCGTCTATTGGTCAAGAAACCTGTGGTAGAATCGCGGAAAAACGCGGC
>JAFTGG010000014.1 GCA_017458025.1 Oscillospiraceae bacterium
CACGGGCTAACTTGAGAATATGTTGTCTACCACATCGATGCCAATACTGCTGTAGGCGAGGAAAATTTGTCGCCACAGTAATTAAAAATTGACTTGATCCACTAAGCCCCAATTTCGGCAATGCCACAAATCTTTAGTGATTTATTTTTGTGATCTCAAAGGGGATGGCTATCCTGAATGAGGTGAAGGTCGCAACAATTTTATTTGACTAACGCCTCCACTGTTTTCCACCGCCGGACGATCATGCCGAACACTCCGTAGACATATAGCACGGACGCCGCAATGCTGACCCAGCTGTTGCGGTAGAACAGCGCCATGGCCAGCGCAAACGCTGCGGACAGGACGGCGAGCTTTACGAAATAGCTACCGCCCGCGCGGTAGCCCTCGCGGGCAAAGCGCCCGATGAAGAACAGGAAAACGTAATAGGCGAGAAACGACGCGACGAGGAAACTGTTTTTTGCCACGTCGTTGACCTCGGGCTCGCGCATGAATTCCAAGGCCGCCGTGATGTTGTTCAGCGCGACGACCAGCACGATATGGATCAGCATATACGCCGTGCCGGTCGTCTGCCGCTCGCGGTCGATGACGTGGTTGTAGAGTACGCCGTAGCTCAAAAACAGCCCGCCGACGATCAGGAACGCCATCAGGGAAAAATAAACCTTGTTGACGCCGAAGCCGCCCTCGACATACTCCGCGATGGCGACGACCATCTCGCCGAAGGTGAAGACAATGTAGAGCATGACCCGCTCGCTCAGATGCTCGAAGTTGACAGGGATCAGCGCGTCGATCCGCTCGGTGAAGATCGCCGCCACGAAGCCGACGAGCAGCGCCAGCCACGAAAGCGCGATGTGCGTCGCGGCATAGAGCGGGATCGACGCGAACACAAGAGCCGCTTGCAGCGCCAGCAGGCGCATGTGGTATTTGAGGTGACGGTCCTCCCACGGCATGACGCCCCTGCTCCGGCGCAGCTTGAGGAAATACTGCGCGCTCAGGTTCAGCAGGATCAAGCCCCACGCGACGTTGTAGCGGATATAGTAGCCGCCCTCCAACCGCGTCCCGTCCGCCAGATAATAGAGCAGATACATATTGATGAACAGGCAGACATGATCCGCGACGCCGTTGGTGCCGTAGCGGTTGATGAACAGCGAGCTGAAATACCACACCTGCAAAATGACGAGCGTGGCGACGATATAAGTGAGATAGGTGCTTGCCGTGAAAAAGCCGTTTTCGATGGCGTGCAGCAGCGCGTTGTTCCGACCGACCAGATAGACAAAGATCAGGTCGTAGATCAGCTCGATGTATTCGACTTTCTTTTCGCCGCCGTGAAACAGTTCAGACATGTACGGGATACCTCCTATCGGCTGCCAATGGATTCGGAACGGATCGCGTTGAAGAACGATGTGTACCGCGCTTTCTCGGGATCGAGACAGGCCACATAATAGGAAACGCTTGCGAAATCTTCCCGCAGGGGAAGATTTTTTCGTTTCTCCGGCACATAGCCGTCCTTCAGCATCTGGTCGGAATTGAACACGAGCAGATTCGAGGCGTCCACCAGCTCGTCCATCGTGTCCGCGTCGGTCTGGATGAGAAAAGAAGTTTTCGGCAGCTTTTCCCGGCACAGCTCCACCCAGAAGCCGAGGTCAAAGGTGAGGATACTGCACCCCGCCAAATCTGCGGCGCAAAGCTCCGCCTTAGACGCAAGCGGGTGATCCTCCGGCACGGAGATATAGAGCTGCTCGCGAAGATACCGTTGACAGAAAATACTTTTGTCCTCTGGCTTTTCATGCAGCACAATGAGCTGACAGCTTCGGTTTTTGAGCCGCGCGACCAGCGCGCCGTCCGGAGCCATCTCCGTCAGGATGGACTTGCCGGGAAAGGATTGCGTCAGGACGGGAATGAGGTGATTGATCGCCAGAATGCCGCAGGAGCCGAGCGTCAGCGTCCGCTCGCGCCGATCCGCTTCATACGCGGCGGCCAGCAGTTCCCGCTCGTCGGCCAAAATACGCCTCGCGTACTCCGCGACGACTTTTCCGGCAGGATTCAGCGTGAGCTTTCGCTTGTCGCGGTGAAATAAAACGATCCCCATATCGGCTTCGATCTTCTTCATGGAGCGCGTAAGCGCGGGCTGGGAGATATGCAGCTCCTCCGCCGCGCCGGACAGCGTGCCGAGCCGCGCGAACGCGTCCAACTGTTCGAGTAAATACAGCTCTATCATGGGCTGACCTCCAAACATAACTGTTGGTTATATTTATATCATAACCTTTGATTTTTCAAAGCGCAAGACTTTTGTTATGATTTCACCATCAAAACGTTGGGAGGAGTTCGTAAACGATGAAGAAGAAACTGGTGCTTTACTTTTCTGTCTACGGCACGGCGAAGAAGACCGCGGAGGAGATCGGTCGGCAGGCGGACGCGGATGTGATCGAGATCGAACCCGCCGTCCCCTATGACAGCGACCGCGAACACTATAACGCGCTGGCGCGGCTGGCGAAAAAGGAGCATGACGAGGACATGCGCCCCGCCATCAAGAATGACCTGCCCGTGGCGGACTACGATACCATCTTCATCGGCTATCCGATGTGGTGGTACACCTTCCCAATGATTATTTACACCTTATTCGACCGGTATGACTTTACCGGCAAGACCATCATCCCGTTCAACACGCACATGGGCAGCGGCGACGGCGGCACCTATCAGACCATCCGCGAGCTGGAGCCCGGCGCGACGGTGCTGGAGGGGCTTCCCGTGGAGATGACCGACGCCGAGAGCGGCGCGGCGGACGCGGTGGCAAAGTGGCTGAAATCTTTGAATTTCTAATTTTGAAGGAGGATAAAGAACATGGACACGCAAAAAGTGGTATTTCTGAACAAGAAGCTCAATCTAAGGTTGGCGGGGCTTCTGCGGCTCCCGGAGGCGTTCGACCTGAGCAAAAATTATCCCGCCGTGGTAGTTACCGGCCCGATGCTCTCGGTCAAGGAGCAGGCGCAGTCGGTCTACGCGGAAAAGCTGACCGAGGCGGGCTATGTCACGCTGGTGTTCGACGGCGCGTACTTCGGCGAGAGCGAGGGCCTGCCGCGCGGACAGGAGCTTCCCGACGTGAAAGAGAGCGACATCGAGGGAGCGGTGGACTATCTGGAGAGCCTGCCCTATGTGGACAAGGCGCGGATCGGCGGCCTCGGCATTTGCGGCTCGGGCTCCTATATGTCGGTCGCGGGCGTGAAGGAACCGCGGCTCAAGGCGATTACGGCGATCGTGCCCGCAATCTCCGACATCTCCACCTCCGCGATGGCGGGCTTTTTCAAGCCGGAGGACGAGGTCAAGGCGGCGAAGGCGGCCTATGAAAAGGGCGAGGGAGAGCTGATGTTCCTCAACTTCATGCCGAGAGCATTCGACGAGGGCGCGGCATATTACTACAGCGCCCGCGGTACGCATCCGCGCTGGTCGAATCAGGTGGTCGCGTGGAGCCAGCTGGAGTTGGTGAAGTACAATGTCACCAATATTATGAAGGACATGAAGAAGCCCTACTGCGTCGTTACGGCGGAAAACGCCTGGTCGCGGAGCGCGTCGGAGGAGGTTTTTGGCGCCGTGCCTCACGACAACAAGGAGCTGCACGTCATCCCGGAAGCCAGCCACTTCGATATGTACGACCTCGCGCCATTCGTTTCCGAGGCGTTTGACTTCATCCTGCCGTTCTTTGGCAGGAATCTGTAAGGCTGCGGATGATTGAATCGTATGTCCGTTATAGCGCTATGCGTTTATCGCATAGCGCTATAACTATTTGGCATTGTACATTTTTCGGATAGTGATGTAGGCTATATTTGGTTAGCGAATTAAGTCAAATTTAATTGCAACGAATGCACTGAAAGGAGCATCTACCATGAAAGAGGCATTGGAATTTTTGAAAAAGGCCGGCACGTTCTATCTCGCCACCGTCGAGGGCGACCAGCCGCATGTGCGCCCGTTCGGCGCGGTGTGCGAGTTTGAGGGCAAGCTCTATATCGTGACGAACAACACCAAGGACGTCTACAAGCAGATGGCCGCGAATCCGAAGATCGAGATCTCCGGCATGGCGGGCGGCAAGTGGATTCGCCTCAAGGCGGAGGCCGTGCGTGACGACCGCTTCGAGGCGCGCAAGGCGATGCTCGACGCGAACCCGAGCCTGCGCAACATGTACAGCGAGGACGACGGCAAGGTCGAGGTGCTGTACCTGCAAAACGCGACGGCGACGATCTGCTCGTTCAGCGACGCGCCCGTGACGTACACATTCTGAAGGCTGCGAACAGCGGAATATCACTGAGGAGGCGCAACAAAGTGAAACACATGAAAAAGTACCTCTCCGCACTGCTAACGATGGCGATGCTGCTGGCTTTGGCGCCCGCCGCGCTCGGCGCGTGGTACGATGAGGCAATCAACTATGTGACCGAGAACGGCCTGATGGACGACGCGGCGGCATCGCCGGAGGCGAACGCCACGCGCGGCGAGATCGTGGACGCGATCTGGCGCATGGCCGGCAAGACCGAGGCGGAGAGCGCCGCGGCATGGGCGGCGGCACAGGGCATCCTGACCGGCTACGACGGCGACTACCATCTGAACGACCTTGTGACGCGGGAGCAGCTTGCGACGATGCTCTGGCGCTATGCGGAGCAGCCCGCGGCGAGCCTTCCCGCCTATGACGACGCGGCGAGCGTCGCGGCCTATGCCGCCGTCGCGGTGGCTTGGACGCAAAACGCGAAGGTCATGTCCGGCGTGGGCGGCGACAGCTTCGACCCGCGCGCCAATGTGACCCGCGCGACGCTGGCGCAGATTTTGATGAACTATCCGAACCGCGCCGATACCTCAGCGCAGGTTCCGACGCCCACGACGGACTATCGGACGGGCGCGATTGCCATTGCGAAGCAAGGCTTGTTTTCCTCGGGCGGCACGGTGACCGAGCCCGTTCCGGGCGAGTATAACGCCCAAATGAATTGGCTCGACGCCTCCCGCACGGGCAACACCGCGCACGTCGATCACGCGAACGTGTACTATCAGATTCCCGAAACGATAAACGGCAGCCCCATCGTGTACCTCCACGGCTACGGCCAGTCCCGCATGGGCTGGATGACCACGCCGGACGGACGCGAGGGCTGGTCTGACATCTTCCTGCGCTACGGCCACGCGGCGTTCCTCGTCGATCAGCCGCACCGCGGCGAGGCGGGCTCCGCCGTGTCGATGACAAACGACGGCTTCCTTGACGCTTGGGCGGCGGACTCGAAGGACTACAAGCCCGGCGATCAGGCATGGTACACGCACTTCCGCATCGGACGCGTCGCGCCGGAGCTGTACGCGGGCTCCGCGTTCCCGACCGGCGACGCCGCGCAGAACCAGTTCTTCCGCCAGATGACGCCCAACACCGGCTCGTCCAACGGCGCGGAGACGCCCGCGCTGACGGCGGTGCTCTCAGACGTGAAGGAGATGACGGGCGAGAAGTCGATCTTCATCACCCACTCGGCGGGCGGAGCCATCGGCTGGAACGTCGACATGGCGAACGTCGCGGCGATCATCGCCATCGAACCGGGCGGCGCGCCGCAGGCCGGAAGCCCGCAGTATAACGCGCTGCTGGCGGCGAAGGTGCCGATCATCTTCTATTTCGGCGACTACATCGACAACGGCCCGAGCGATATCATGTCCACCGGCTTCTGGCGCGGCATCCGCGACGGCGCGATCGCGTTCGCGGAGCAGTACAACGCGGACGGCGGCGACGCGACGGTGATCGACCTACCGAAGCTCAGACTGTACGGCAACAGCCATTTCCTGTTCCAAGAGCTCAACAACAAGGAGATCGCCGACCACATTCAAGCATGGCTGGAAGCAAGAGGGCTGTAAGCGCATAAGGAAAGACGGATACCGCGGTATCCGCCTTTCTTTATATCGGGCTGGAGATGCAGTCCAGCAGCTTGCGGTTCTTTTTGAGCGTACAGAGCCAAAACGTGATCGACGCCTCGGGATCGAGGATCGGCACGTCCACGCGATCCAGCGGGGGCGCTGCGAGAGTGCGCGTCAGATTCGTCGTGAAGTTCGGCAGCACCGAGGCGCTGATGAGGTCGGCGAAAGCGTCGCGCTCCGACTGCACGATAAAGCGGATGCCCCGCATTTTTTCTTCGCACAGCTTGCCCCATACGCCGAGATCGGAGTAAAGCAGCATCGTCTGACCCGCAAGCTCGGCGAGAGAAACGCCGTCCCGTTTCGTCAGCTGGTGCGCTGGCGGCAGGGAGATATAGAGGCGCTCCGTGACGTATTCGCGGCAGGCGATGTCGTCCCGCTCCACGGCGGTGTTCATGATGATGAGCTGATACCGCTCCGCAAGCAGCCCTTCGAGCAGTGCGTCCGGCTCGCTCATCTCCGTCGAGATGGTCTTGTCCGTGAGGCGGCGCATCAGCTCCGGCGCGACGAGCCACATCGGCCCCGGCGCACAGGAACCGACGGCGACGCTCCTTTGCGCGCGGGCGTAGCCGTGCATACGGCTTTTCATGCCCTCCGCCGCGCCAAGCACGCCCCGCGCCTGCTCTACGGCGAGAAATCCCGCCTCGTTCAGCGTGACGCGGTTCTTCTCGTGCGTG
Source organism: Oscillospiraceae bacterium (assembly GCA_017458025.1). Classification (GTDB taxonomy): domain Bacteria; phylum Bacillota; class Clostridia; order Oscillospirales; family Oscillospiraceae; genus Hominicoprocola. The sequence goes on from JAFTGG010000014.1 coordinate 6,597, forward strand.
AACAATTCGACGCCGAACTCGTCCTCCAACCGCTGCATGGAGCGCGTCAGCGCGGGCTGGGAAAGGTGCAGCTCCCGTGCGGCGGCGGACAGCGAGCCCCGATCGGCGATGGCGACAAGCTGTTCCAGCTGACGCAGATCGAACATAGAGAATACCCCCTCGAAATGCTATGCACGGCGATTTTCCACGGCGCAAATGCGCCGTGGAAATGTGCCATGCTTTTCGGTTGCCCCGCAGGGGCGAGAAAAGCGGCCTAAATCTGACATAAATCATTTGCTATGCAAATGATTTATAGCGCTATGTGATATTGGCATTGTACAAATCCGCTCTTTTCGGTTATGCTATGACTATAATCTGAACGACGGAGGAAGTCAACCATGGAATACATCACGCTCAACAACGGAACGAAGGCTCCGCTCTGCGGCATCGGCACGTTTCTCATGAAGCCCGAGGAGGCGGAGCAGGCGGTCTACGACGCGCTGACCAACGGCTACCGGCTCATCGACACGGCGAACGCCTACATGAATGAGAAGGCGGTAGGCCGCGGGATCAAGCGCAGCGGCGTCGCGCGCGAGGACGTCTACCTCGTCACAAAGCTCTGGCCCAGCGTCTACGCGGATGCGGATAAGGCCATCGACGAAACGCTCTCAAGGCTCGACACCGACTACATCGACCTGCTGTTCCTGCACCAGCCGGTCGGCGACTACGTCGGCGCGTACAAGGCGATGGAGCGCGCGGTCAAGGCGGGCAAGGTCAAGTCCCTCGGCCTTTCCAACTTCCCGGAGGAGAAGATCAAGGAGGTCGTGGACGCGACCGAGATCGCGCCCGCGTTCGTGCAGGTCGAAGCGCACCCCTACTTCCCGCAGACGACGCTGAAAGAATACCTCAAGCCGATGGGCACGGTGGTCATGGCGTGGTATCCGCTGGGCCACGGCGACAAGAGCCTCGTCAATGAGGAGGTGTTCACGAAACTGGCGGAGAAGTACGGCAAGAGCAACGCGCAGGTCATCCTTCGCTGGCACACGCAGGTCGGCGACGTGGTGATCCCCGGCTCGAAGAACGTTGATCACATCCGCGACAACATCAACATCTTCGA